>JAAYZM010000546.1 GCA_012514835.1 Actinomycetales bacterium | reverse complement strand
TTGTCGATCGCGGGCACGAGGCCCACCGTGGAGACGGTGACGTTGCGCGCGGACATCCCGAAGCCCGACGGCGCAGGGTCCACGAACCGGCGCACCGCACCGATCACGGCCTTGTAGTTGGCGAGCGGCTCACCCATGCCCATGAAGACGATGTTGCTCAGGCGCCCGGGCCCGCCCGCGACCTCACCGGCCTCGAGCGACGCGGCGGCCATGCGCACCTGCTCGACCACCTCGGCCACGGACAGGTTCCGGGTCAGGCCGAGCTGGCCCGTGGCGCAGAAGGGGCACGCCATGCCGCAGCCCACCTGGCTCGAGATGCACAGCGTCGCGCGGTTCGGGTAGCGCATGAGCACCGACTCGACGCTCACGCCGTCGAAGAGACGCCACAGCGTCTTGACGGTCGCACCCTTGTCCGCCTGGAGCGTGCGCACGGGAGACAGCAGCGACGGGAGCAGCGCCTCGGCGAGCTCGGTCCGGCCCGCGGCGGGCAGGTCCGTCATCCGCTCCGGGTCGGTGGTGAGGTGCGTGAAGTAGTGGGTCGCGAGCTGCTTGGCGCGCAGCGGGGAGTGCCCCAGCTCCTCGACGGCCGCGACCCGCTCCTCGGGGGCGAGGTCGACGAGGTGGCGCGGGGGCTTGGGGCGGCGGCCTCGCGGCGCCATCTGGAGGGTGACGGGGGTCGACGTGGCTTCGGTCATCTCAGCTCACCACCGGGAGCAGCACGAGGTAGAGGGCGTACGCGACGGGCGCCGCGACGACGAGGGAGTCGAGCCGGTCGAGCACGCCACCGTGACCGGGGAGCAGCGTGCCCATGTCCTTGAGACCGAGGTCGCGCTTGAGCATCGACTCGGTGAGGTCGCCGAGGGTCGCCGCGAGCACCACACCGACACCGACGACGACGCCGATCCACGCGTCGGACGCGAGTCCGAAGTGCGCCCCGACGGCTCCGACCGCGACGGCGAGCACGAGCGAGCCCGCGAAGCCCTCCCACGTCTTCTTGGGGCTCACGCGCGGCGCCATGGGGTGCCGGCCGAGCAGCACGCCGGCCGTGTAGCCGCCCACGTCGCTCGCCACGACGAGCAGGATGAACAGCAGCACCCGGCGCTCGCCCAGCGGTGCGTCGAGCATGAGCACGACGAAGCCCGCGAGGAACGGCAGGTAGACGGCCGCGAACGCGCCCGCGACGCAGTCCCGGAGGGCTCCCGGACCGTTGCCCTCGACGATGCGCCAGATGACGATGCCGCCCACCGTGAGCATGAGCGAGACGAGCTGGGCCTCGGCGCCCGCGTAGTACGCCGAGACGAGGATGCCCACGGAGCCCACGAGCAGCGGGACGAGGGGGACGTGCAGGTCGCGCCGGGTGAACGCGTGCGCGAGCTCCCAGACCGCGGCGCACGTCGCGAGCGCAGCCAGGACCAGGAAGGCCTCGTCGCGCCACACGAGCGAGGCGATCACGAGGGCGAGCAGGCCGAGGCCGACAGCGGTCGCGACCGGCAGGTTGCGACCCGCCCTCGAGGGTGGCGCTGCGGCCAGCTCGGGAGCCTCGGGAGTGGTGGAGTCCGTCATCAGACCTCCAGGAGCTCGCTCTCCTTGCCCGCGAGCAGGGTGTCGATCAGGTCGACGTGCCGCTTCGTGAGGGCTTCGAGCTCCTTCTCCGCGCGCTGGACCTCGTCCTCGCCCGCGTCGCCGTCCTTCGCGAGCCGCTCGAGGGTCTCCTTCGCGTGCCGGCGCACGGAACGGATCGAGATCCGGCCGTCCTCGGCCTTCTGCTTCGCGAGCTTGACGTAGTCGCGGCGGCGCTCCTCGGTCAGCGCGGGCAGCACGCAGCGGATGACGTTGCCGTCGTTCGAGGGATTGACCCCGAGGTCGCTGTCGCGCAGCGCCTTCTCGATCGCGGTCATGGCCGTCTTGTCGAACGGCGAGACGAGCACGGTGCGCGCCTCGGTGACCTGGAACGAGGCCAGCTGCTGCAGCGGTGTGGGCGAACCGTAGTAGTCCACGAACACCTTGGCGAACATCGCGGCGTTCGCGCGCCCGGTACGGATCGCCGCGAAGTCCTCCTTGGCGACCTCGACGGCCTTGTCCATCTTCTCCTCGGCCTCGAGGAGGGTCTCGTCGATCACCGCGTGCTCCTTCTGCTCGTCTCGTGCTCAGGGATGCTGGTCATCCTGCGGTGACCAGTGTGCCGATCTTCTCACCCAGGAGGGCCCGGGTGACGTTTCCCGACTCGTCCATGCCGAACACGCGCATCGGCAGGCCGTTGTCCATGCCGAGCGAGAAGGCCGTCGAGTCGACCACGCGCAGACCCCGCTGGAGCGCCTCGTTGAACGTCACCGTGTCGAGCCTCGTGGCGTCCGGATCGGTGCGCGGGTCCGCGGTGTAGACGCCGTCGACCCCGTTCTTGCCCATGAGCAGCTCGGAGCAGTGCGTCTCGAGCGCGCGCTGGACGGCGGTCGTGT
>JAAYZM010000080.1 GCA_012514835.1 Actinomycetales bacterium | reverse complement strand
GCCGCGAGCGCGGGGGCGATCTTGCGCGTGGCCATCGCGATGGGGAAGTTCCAGGGCGTGATCGCGTACGCGGGGCCCACGGGCTTGTGCAGCACCACCTGGTGGTTGGCGCCCGCGGGCGCGCGGCGCGCGAGGCCGTCTACGCGCACGGCCTGCTCGGAGTACCAGCGCACGTACTCGGCCCCGTAGGCGACCTCGGCGCGCGACTCGGCGAGCGGCTTGCCGCCCTCTGCGGTCACGACGGCAGCGAGATCGTCGGCGCGCGCCGTCATGCGGTCGAACACGGCTCGCAGCGCCTCGGCCCGCTCGCGCGGCGCGACGGCCCGCCACGCCTCGAAGGATCCCGCGACGGCGTCCATCGCTGCGCGGGCGTCGTCGTCGGACGCGTCGGCCACCTCGAGGATCGTCTCGGTCGTGGCCGGGTCCTCGACGGCGAACGTCGCGCCCGTCGACGCGGGGCGCCACTGCCCGTCGATCAGGAGTCCGGTGGGGATCTGGGCGGCCACCTCGGTGGGCAGCGACGGCGGTGTCGACATGCCTGCCAGTATCACCCCGCGGCTAGCATGACGTCATGACTTCGACCGTGCCGACGCCGTACGAAGACCTCCTCGCCGAGGTCCTGGCGACGGGGGCGGTGAAGTCGGACCGCACGGGTACGGGCGCACGCTCGGTGTTCGGGCGCCAGATCCGCTACGACCTGTCCGCGGGCTTCCCCCTCATCACCACGAAGCGGGTGCACCTGCGGTCCGTGGTGGGCGAGCTGTTGTGGTTCTTGCGCGGGGACTCGAACGTGGGTTGGTTGCGCGAGCACGGCGTGTCCATCTGGGACGAGTGGGCAGACGCGGACGGCGAGCTCGGGCCGGTCTACGGCGTGCAGTGGCGCTCGTGGCCCACGCCGGACGGCCGGCACGTGGACCAGATGACCCAGGTGCTCGAGCAGCTGCGTACCAACCCGGACTCGCGCCGGCACATCGTCTCGGCGTGGAACGTGGCCGAGCTCGAGCACATGGCTCTCCCGCCGTGCCACTTGCTCTTCCAGTTCTACGTGGCCGACGGCAAGCTCTCGTGCCAGCTGTACCAGCGCAGCGCGGACCTGTTCCTGGGCGTGCCGTTCAACATCGCGTCCTACGCTCTGCTCACGCACATGGTGGCGCAGCAAGCGGGCCTCGAGGTGGGCGACTTCGTGTGGACGGGTGGCGACTGCCACGTGTACGACAACCACGTGGAGCAGGTCACCACGCAGCTCGCGCGCGAGGCGTACCCGTACCCGCGCCTCGAGCTGCGCAAGGCCGCGTCCCTCTTCGACTACACCTTCGAGGACATCGAGGTGGTCGGCTACGAGCATCACCCCACCATCAAGGCGCCGGTGGCGGTCTAGTGACACTCCCGGAGGGCGGGCTCGGCCTGGTCTGGGCGCAGGCCAGGGCGGTGGCCGACGACGGCGCCCCCGTGGCCCTCATCGGCCGCGGCGGGACCCTCGCGTGGCACGTGCCCGAGGACCTCGCGCACTTCCGCGAGGTGACGTGGGGCAGCCCCGTGATCATGGGCCGGGCGACGTGGGAGTCCCTCCCGCCGCGCTTTAGGCCCCTGCCGGGTCGCGACAACATCGTCCTCACGCGGTCCAGGACCTGGTCCGACGACGGCGCCCTCGTTGCGCATGATCTCGAGGAGGTGCGCGGCCTCCTGGGCCGCCGCTCGGCCTGGGGGATCGGGGGAGGGCAGGTGTACGCGGCCCTCCTGGGCATCGCCGACGTGCTCGAGATCACCGAGGTAGACCTCGACCTGGGTCCCGTGCAGCACGGTGACGCGCTCGCGCCCGCCGTCGGCCCCGGTTTTGCTGTTGCTTCCGAGGGGGAGTGGCTCACGAGCTCGACGGGTGTGCGCTACCGGTTCACCACCTACGTGCGGGAGGGGCTGTGACATTCGAGGGGCGCTCGGTGCTCATGTCGGGCGGGAGCCGGGGGATCGGGCTCGCGATCGCGCTGCGGCTCGCGCGCGAGGGCGCCAACGTGACCCTTCTCGCGAAGACCGACTCGCCGCACCCGAAGCTCGAGGGCACCGTCCACACGGCCGTCGAGCAGATCCGCGCCGCGGGCGGGGGAGCGCTCGGGATCGTGGGTGACGTGCGCGAGGACGCGGACGTCGCGCGGGCCGTCGAGGGGGCCGTGGCCGAGTTCGGCGGGATCGACGTCGTGGTCAACAACGCCAGCGTGATCGACCTGTCCGCCTCCGAGTCGCTCCCGGCCAAGCGCTACGACCTCATGCAGGACGTCAACGTGCGCGGGACCTTCATGCTCACGCGCGCTGCCGTGCCCCACCTGCGCCGCTCCGACCGCGCGCACGTGCTCTCACTCAGCCCGCCGGTCAACCTCGACCCGAAGTGGCTCGGTGCGTTCCCCGGGTACATGGTCGCCAAGTACGGGATGACCCTCGCGACGTTGGGCTTCGCCCACGAGTACGCCGGGGACCGGATCGCCGCGAACACCCTGTGGCCGCGCACCACGATCCAGACGGCGGCCGTCGCGAACGTCCTGGGTGGCGCCGAGCTCATGCGGCGCTCGCGGACCCCGGACATCTACGCGGACGCCGCGGCGCTCGTTCTCGCGCGCGACCCGGGCTCGCTCACTGGGCAGACGCTGATCG
>JAAYZM010000545.1 GCA_012514835.1 Actinomycetales bacterium | reverse complement strand
TACCCAGCGAGCGGGGGTCTCGGCACATCTACCGGTCCCGGGGTGTCGTGCGGGTCGCCCCGTTCGCGGGGGTTGCCCGCGTACCGCCGTCGGCCACCCCCGGCGAGGAGCGGGTTCAAGGCGAGCGGGTTAAATCCTCGTACCGCCTTCGTTGCCTGGGTCCTCCGGCGGGCCGACGGCCGCGGGGACGGCTTAGGCTGGATCGCGTGAGAGCCATTCGTCGATTCACCGTCCGCACCCTTCTGCCCGCGCCGCTCGCCGCCCTGGACGAGCTCGCGCACAACCTGCGGTGGTCGTGGCACGCCCCGACCCGCGAGCTGTTCGCCCAGCTCGACCCGGAGCTGTGGCGCGAGGTCCACCAGGACCCCGTGCAGCTCATCGGTGCGCTGAGCGTCGAGCGGCTCGCCGAGCTCGCGGCCGACGAGGCCTTCGTGGCGCGCGTCCACGCGGCCACGGCGGACCTGCGCGCGTACGTGAGCGAGCCGCGCTGGTACCAGCAGCAGCAGGAGTCGCGGCCCGAGCTGCCCGCGTCGATCGCGTACTTCTCCCCGGAGTTCGGCATCACGGCCGTGCTGCCGCAGTACTCGGGCGGCCTCGGCATCCTCGCGGGGGACCACCTCAAGAGCGCGTCGGACCTCGGCGTGCCGATCGTGGGTGTGGGCCTGCTGTACCACTCCGGCTACTTCAAGCAGGCGCTCACGCGCGACGGCTGGCAGGTCGAGACGTACCCCGTGCTCGACCCGGACGGGCTGCCGCTCACGCTGCTGCGCGAGCAGGACGGCACGCCCGCCCTCGTGAAGCTCGACCTGCCGGGCGGGCGCACGCTCGCCGCGCACGTGTGGGTCGCCTCGGTGGGCCGCGTCCCGCTGCTGCTGCTCGACTCGGACGTCCCCGAGAACGACGAGCTCGCGCGCAAGGTCACCGACCGGCTGTACGGCGGCGGTGGCGAGCACCGGCTCCAGCAAGAGCTGCTGCTAGGCCAGGGCGGCGTGCGCGCGCTGCGGCTGTGGTCGCGGCTGTCCGGCGCGCCGGAGCCCGAGGTCTATCACATGAACGAGGGTCACGCGGGCTTCCTCGGCATCGAGCGGATCCGCGAGCTCATGGCCGAGCGCGGGCTGTCCTTCGACGAGGCGCGCGAGGCCGTGCGCGGGGCCACCGTCTTCACGACGCACACCCCCGTCCCGGCGGGCATCGACCGCTTCTCGCGCGAGCTCGTCGCGACGTACTTCCCGGCCGACGGCTCGGCCGGCGTCCCGGGTGACGACGTCCTCGCGCTCGGCGCCGAGGACTACGACGAGGGCGACCCGACCGTCTTCAACATGGCCGTCATGGGCCTGCGCCTCGGCGGCCGCGCCAACGGCGTCTCGCGACTGCACGGCGTGGTGTCCCGCGACATGTTCTCCGGGCTGTGGGAGGGCTTCGACTCGCGCGAGGTCCCGATCTCCTCGATCACCAACGGCGTGCACTCGCCCACGTGGGTGCACCCCGACTTCTCCGCGCTCACGGCGGAGCGCCTCGGCGCACCCGTGGGCGCCGAGGACGGCTGGCTGCGCCCCGACGCGATCTCCGACGCCGAGCTGTGGGGCGCGCGCCGTGCGATGCGCTCGCAGCTTGTCGAGTACGCCCGCGACCGCCTGCGCACCTCGTGGCGCCGCCGCGGGGCGAGCCCGGCCGAGACGGGCTGGATCGACGACGCCCTGTCGCCCGACGTCCTGACCATCGGGTTCGCACGCCGCGTGCCCACCTACAAGCGCCTCACGCTCATGCTGAGCGACGAGGACCGCCTGCGCTCGCTCCTGCTGGACCCCGAGCGCCCCGTCCAGCTCATCATCGCGGGCAAGTCCCACCCGGCGGAC
>JAAYZM010000079.1 GCA_012514835.1 Actinomycetales bacterium | reverse complement strand
TGCGGGTCGTGGTGGTCAAGACGGCCGAGAGCGGCGAGGTGGACCTCGAGGACCTCCGGGCCAAGCTCGAGGCGCACGGCAGCAGCGTCGCGGCGATCATGATCACCTACCCCTCCACGCACGGCGTCTACGAGGAGCACGTGCGCGAGGTGTGCTCCCTGGTCCACGACGCGGGCGGTCAGGTCTACATCGACGGCGCCAACCTCAACGCCCTCGTCGGGCTCGCGCGCCCTGGCCGCTTCGGCGGGGACGTCTCCCACCTCAACCTGCACAAGACGTTCTGCATCCCGCACGGTGGCGGGGGGCCCGGCGTCGGCCCCGTCGCCGTCGCCGAGCACCTCGTGCCCTTCCTTCCGACGACGGCGACCCCCGGCGCACCCGCCCCGGCCCTGCCCGTCGAGGACGACGACGATGACGACGCCATCGATGGCGACCTGACTACGGAAGGCGACCCGGGGGCGCCGTCGTCGGCCCGCATCTCCGCGGCCCCGTACGGCTCGGCCGGCATCCTGCAGGTCCCGTGGGCGTACATCGCCACGATGGGCGCGGACGGCCTCACGGAGGCCACGAAGGTGGCCGTGCTCACGGCCAACTACCTCGCGACCCGCCTGCGCGAGCACTTCCCGGTCCTCTAAACGGGCCCGGGCGGGCTCGTGGCGCACGAGTGCATCCTCGACCTGCGCCCGATCACCAAGGAGACGGGCGTGACGGCGGAGGACGTCGCGAAGCGCCTCATGGACTTCGGCTTCCACGCTCCCACGCTGAGCTTCCCCGTGGCGGGCACGCTCATGGTGGAGCCCACGGAGTCCGAGGACCTCGCCGAGCTCGACCGCTTCGTCGAGGCGATGATCGCGATCAAGGCCGAGATCGACGAGGTCGCGGCGGGCACGTACGCCGTCGCGGACTCGCCGCTGCGGAACGCGCCGCACACCGCACGCGCCGTGACGGGCGACGCCTGGGACCGCCCCTACTCGCGCGAGCAGGCGGCCTTCCCGGCGCCCGTCGAGCGCGTCGACAAGTACTGGCCGCCCGTGGGCCGCATCGACGGCGCGCACGGCGACCGCAACCTCGTGTGCTCGTGCCCGCCCGTCGAGGCCTACGAAGGAGAGCTCGTATGACCCCCACCTCGCCCCTCCTCGCGGAGCACGAGGCGCTCGGCGCCACGCTCACCGACTTCGCGGGCTGGCAGATGCCGCTGCGCTACACCTCGGACATCGCCGAGCACACCGCGGTCCGCGAGGCCGCCGGGCTGTTCGACCTGTCCCACATGGGCGAGATCGCGGTGATCGGTCGCGGCGCCGAGCGGGCCCTCGACTATGCGCTCGTGGGCAACCTCACTGCGCTCGCGGTGGGCCGCGCCCGCTACTCGATGCTGTGCCAAGAGGACGGCGCAGTGATCGACGACGTGGTGGTCTACCGCCTTGCCGAGGAGCGCTTCGTGGTGGTCGCGAACGCGTCCAACGCGAGCGTGGTCCTGGAGGAGCTCACCGCGCGTGCGGAGGGGTTCGACGCGCACGTCGTCGACATGTCCGCCGACATCGCCCTCGTGGCCGTCCAGGGACCGCGCTCCCTCGAGATCGTCTCTGCCGTCGCACCCGGGCAGCACAAGGTGCTCGACCAGATGCCCTACTACGCCTCCGCGACCGTGCGCGTGCTGGGCCACGACGTGCTCGTCTCCCGCACCGGCTACACCGGCGAGGACGGCTTCGAGCTCTACGTCCCCAACGCGCTCGCGGTCGAGCTGTGGCGCGCGCTCCTCGAGGCCGGCCGCCCGTTCGGCATGGTCCCCGCGGGGCTCGCCGCGCGCGACTCGCTGCGCCTCGAGGCGGGCATGCCGCTCTACGGCCACGAGCTCGACCGCACCACCACGCCCTTCGAGGCGGGGCTCGGGCGCGTGGTGAAGCTCGACAAGACCGACGACGACGGCGCCCCCCTGGCGTTCGTCGGACGTGCAGCGCTCGAGTCCCGCAAGGGGGCTCAGCCGGCCCGCGTGCTCGTCGGTCTGCAAGGGCTCGGCCGCAGGGCCGCGCGTGCCGGGTACCCCGTGGTGAGCGGCACGCAGGAGGGCGCCGTCGTCGTCGGCTCCGTCACCTCCGGCGCCCCGTCCCCCACCCTCGGCTACCCGATCGCCCTCGCCTACGTCACGCCCGAGGTGAGCGCCGAGGGCACCGAGCTCGGCGTGGACGTGCGTGGCCGCGCCGAACCCGTGCGCGTGGTGCCCTTCCCGTTCTACCGTCGTCCTCAGGGCTAGACCTACCCAAGGAGAATCGCATGGCCACCTTCCCCGCGAACCTGCGCTACACCGCCGAGCACGAGTGGGTCGACGACTCGGTGCCCACCACGATCGGCATCACCGACACGGCCACCGAGGCCCTCGGCGACATCGTGTACCTCGAGCTGCCCACCGTCGGGACGGACATCGAGGCCGGTGCGGTGATCGGCGAGGTCGAGTCCACCAAGTCCGTCTCGGAGCTCTTCTCGCCCGTCTCCGGCACCGTGGTCGAGGTCAACCAGGCCGCGATCGACGACCCGTCCGTCGTGAACGCCGACCCGTACGGCGAGGGCTGGCTCATGAAGGTGCAGGTCAGCGCGGAGGGCGAGCTCTTGGACGCCGCTGCGTACGAGGGTCTCGCCGCCGGCTGACCCCTGCAGCTGTCCGTTTCACGAACTTCTTTGCGGAACTCGCGTCATAGATCGGCCACTCGTCCCTCTCTGTAGGTGAAGGAACACGCTGCGGACCCCCACGACGGGTCCGCCGCACAACGGGAGGTTGTATGTCCGCCATCGCACTGAGCCCCATCGATCGGGACGACGTCATGTTCGTGGAACCGCTGACTCGCCGCGAGAAGGTCGTGCTCGCACGGCTGTCCGAGCACACGACGCTCGAGGAGCTCGCCGCCGAGCTCTTCGTCTCGCGCAACACCGTCAAGTCGCAGGTGCGCTCCGTCTACCGCAAGATCGGCGTCTCGACGCGCGCCGAGGCCGTTGCGTGGGCCAAGGAGGCCGGGCTGCGCTGAGGCGCGGGTCTTTGGCCGCCGCTGTGGCGGCCGCCGTGTGACTGACGCTGTGTGACGCACCTGACTCCCCTGGAACCGCGTCCACCTGAGAAACTGCGTGCATGCTGCATGCCGAGACGCGCACCCTCGTGGTCGCCGGGGCGGTCGTCGACCACCTCGACGCCCCGACGCGGCTGCTCGCGGCACGGCGCGCCAAGCCCGTCTCCCTGGCTGGGCGCTGGGAGTTTCCGGGCGGCAAGGTCGAACCCGGCGAGGCGCCCGAGGACGGGCTGCGGCGCGAGCTCGGCGAAGAGCTCGGCGTCACCGTGACGCTCGGCCGTGAGCACCTCGGGCCCGACGACGGCGCTTGGATCCTCTCCGACCGCTACGTGATGCGCCTCTGGCTCGCGGTGGTCGACCGCGGCGAGCCCGCCCCCCTCGTGGAGCACGACGAGCTGCGCTGGCTCTCCCGTGGCCAGTGGCTCTCCGTCCCGTGGCTCGACGCGGACGTGCGGATCGTGGAGTCCCTCGCGTCCCAGGCTTGAGCCCTCGCCGCGCCGCGGCGGGCCGACGGCGGTACCCTTCGACTCACCACCCCACCCACCCTGGACGGGTGTGACCGAGGGGGCCGCATGACTCAACAGCTCGTCGAACCGCCGGGACCCACCGAGCCGGTGGCGCGCAACGTCACGGTGTCGCTGCTCGACGTGAGCGCCCTGACGCCCGAGGTGCGGCGCCTGCTGCGCGACCAGGGTCGCCTGACGGCCGTCGAGGCAGCCGAGTTCTACGGCCCGGCACGCTTGCCGCACCCCTTCACGGCGGACGAGGCGCGGACTCTCGTCGCGGCACTCGAGCGCCTCGGCATCGCGGCCCGCTCCGAGGAGCCGGGCCAGGTGTGGCAGTCACCCGACGAGGAACCGCCCCTCGACATCGTCCAGCACGCCGGCGTCCGCGAGCACTACTGAATCGGCGGGATCCCGCGGATCTTGTGCTAGCACTCTGGGGAGGAGAGTGCTAATATCGGGGTGTAGCTGCCCGGCTGGACAGACTCCGGTCCCGGGTGCGCCTGGGTCCGGGATGGCCCCGGTCCCCCCTGCAGGGAGGTGATGGTGCCATGGCTACTCGTCTCGACCCGTTCCAGGAGATGGACCGGCTCGTGTCGCAGATGTTCGGCGCGCAGCGCTCGTCCGCGACCATGCCGATGGATCTCTACCGCACCGGCGACCACTACGTCCTCAAGGTGGACCTCCCCGGTGTCGACCCCGGTTCGATCGACGTCGGCGTCGAGGACCGCACCCTGACCATCCGCGCCGAGCGCACCGTCGAGACGGACGCGGACGTCCAGTGGCTCGCCCGCGAACGCGCGCAGGGCACCTTCGCCCGTCAGCTCACCGTGGGTCGCGGTCTCGACCTCGACCGCATCGACGCCACCTACGCGGACGGCGTGCTCGCGCTCACCATCCCGGTGGCCGAGGAGGCCAAGCCGCGCCGCATCGAGGTGCAGCACGGCTCGACGCCGTCGGCCATCACGGCGGAACCTGCGACGGCCTGACGCCGGCGCCGCACCGCGAGGCCCCCTCCCGCGAAGGAGGGGGCCTCGCGTGCTACTTCGCGGGGGTGAGGAGGGTGGCCCTCGTGCGGCGGGTGGCCTCGACGAGGTTCCGCAGCGAGGGCTCGACCTCGGCGTACGCGCGGGTCTTGAGCCCGCAGTCCGGGTTGACCCACAGGCGCTCGGGGTCCACGGAGCCGACGGCGGCCTCGAGGAGCGACGCCACCTCGTCCTCGGACGGCACGCGCGGGGAGTGGATGTCGTACACGCCCGGACCGATACCCCGCGAGTACCCCTGCGCGGCGATGTCCTCGAGGATCTCCATCTTCGAGCGGGCAGCCTCGATCGAGGTCACGTCCGCGTCGAGGGCGTCGATCGCGGAGAACACCGTGCCGAACTCGGAGTAGCACAGGTGCGTGTGGATCTGGGTGGCTGCCTCGACGCCCGAGGTCGCGAGCCGGAAGGACCGCACGGCCCAGTCGAGGTAGTCGGCCTGCGCGGCGGACTCGAGGGGCAGCAGCTCGCGCAGCGCGGGCTCGTCCACCTGCACCACGGCGATCCCGGCCGCCTCGAGGTCCGCGATCTCGTCCCGGAGCGCGAGCGCCACCTGGGCCGCCGTGTCACCGAGCGGCTGGTCGTCGCGCACGAAGGACCACGCGAGGATCGTTACCGGCCCGGTGAGCATGCCCTTGACGGGCCGGTCCGTGAGCGACGCGGTGTACGCGGACCACTCGACGGTGAACGGCGCGGGCCGCGACACGTCCCCCCACAGCAGCGACG
>JAAYZM010000544.1 GCA_012514835.1 Actinomycetales bacterium | reverse complement strand
GGTGGGGGCTTCGACCCCGCGACCGGGGTGCGCTTCATGCTCGACCAGTGCCACAACATCGAGGACAAGATCCCCGGGCAGATCCGCTCGGTGCTCAACGTCCAGGAGATGACGGCCCGGGCGCTGCTCGTGGACCGGGCGGCCCTGACGGCGGCCCAGGAGTCCGGCGACGTGCTCGGCGCGCACGGCATCCTCATGGACGCGTTCTCGACGGACGTGCGTCCCGCGCTCGCCGCGTGGCGGGCCGAGCGCGGGCTGCCCGAGGACCCGATGGCGGCCTACGCGGCCTCGGGCTACGCCGAGCGCATCGCGGCCGAGCGCGTCGGGGGGACCCCCGTGGGCTGGGGCGCGTGAGCCGCTACGTCGCGATCGACCTCGGCGCGAGCAGCGGGCGCGTCGTGGTGGGCGAGCTGGTGGACGGCGTGATGCGCACCGAGGAGGTCGCGCGCTTCGCCAACCGGCCCGTGTACGCCGAGCCCTTGGTGCCCGGCGGCCCGCCGGAGATGCGCTGGGACCTCGACGCGCTGTGGCGGGGGATCGCGGGTGGCCTCGCCGCCGCGGCGCGCGGCGGGCCCGTCGCCTCGGTGGGCGTGGACACGTGGGCCGTGGACTACGGGCTGCTCGGGTCCGACGGCGGGCTCCTCGCGGACCCGGTCCACTACCGCGACCCCCGCACCGAGGGCGTGCCCGAGCGGTTCTTCGCGGCGATGGACCCCGACGTGCACTACGCCGTCACGGGCGCCCAGGTGCAGCCGTTCAACACGGTGTTCCAGCTGCTCGCGGAGGCCGGGACGGACCGGTTCGCTTCCGCCGAGCAGCTCTTGCTGATCCCCGACCTGCTGTCCCACCGGCTCGGCGCCGCGCCGTATGCGGAGGTCACGAACGCCTCGACCACGGGGCTGCTCGACGTGCGCTCGCGGGCGTGGAGCCCGGAGGTTCTCGGTGTGGCCGGACCGCTCGCCGGACGAGACCTCGCGCCGCTGCTGGGCGACCTTGTCGAGCCCGGGACGGTGGTCGGCGAGGTGGACGCGAGCGCCCTGGGGGCCGCCGTCGTCGGCGAGGAAGCTCCCGGCGGGTCAGGTGCTGTGCTGGCAGGCCTCGCGGGGGCGAAGATCGTGGCGGTGGGCTCGCACGACACGGCGTCGGCGGTCGCGGCCGTGCCCATGGCGGACCCGAAGGTGTCCGCGTACATCTCCTCGGGCACGTGGTCGCTCGTGGGGCTCGAGCTCGATGCCCCCGTGCTGAGCGAGGCGTCGCGCGCTGCGAACCACACCAACGAGCTGGGTGTCGCGGGCACGGTGCGCTACCTCAAGAACGTCGCGGGCATGTGGTTGCTGAGCGAGTCGCAGCGCGTGTGGCGGGCGGCGGGCCTGCGCGCGGAGCTCTCCGACCTGCTCCACGCGGCGTCGCGCGCCGAACCGCGACGCACCGTGATCGACGTGGACCACCCGTGCTTCTTGCCGCCCGGCGCCATGCCCGCACGCGTCGCGGACCTCGCGCGCGCGTCGGGGCAGCCGGTGCCGCGCGACCCGGGGGAGGTCACGCGGGCGATCCTCGACTCGCTCGCCGAGGCGTACCGCCGGGCCGTGCTGGGGCTCGC
>JAAYZM010000543.1 GCA_012514835.1 Actinomycetales bacterium | reverse complement strand
AGGCTCCCGCCCAGCGCACCACGACGCCCCCATTGCTCACGGCCCCGCCCACCACCCACGCGTCGGCGGTGAGGGCGTAGCAGAACAAGGACGGGTCGAGGTGCTCGGGCGGGGCGGCGACCACCATGCGCGCGGCACCCGAGGTGCCGAGCGAGAGGCCCACGACGCCGGGGTCGAGGGCACCCGTGCCGAGGTTGCCGAGCGGTCCGTCCGCGGCGCCGACGACGACGGGCGTGTTGATCGGCAGCCCCACGCGGGTGGCCACGGCGCGCGAGAGGCCCAGCGACGCCGTGGTGGGCAGGATGTCGGGGAGCTGGTCCTCGGTGATCCCCGCGAGCGAGGTCGCGCGCTCGCTCCACTGGCGCGTGCGCCGGTCCAGCAGGGCCGTGCCGGACGCGCTCGACAGCTCGGTGGCGAGCGTGCCCGTGAGGCGCCACAGGACGTAGTCCTTGAGGCCCACCCACCAGCGCACGCGGCCGGCCGTCGTGGCGTCGTGCTCGGCGAACCACATGAGCTTGGTCAGGGGCGTCATCGAGTGGACGGGCGTGCCGGTCAGGGCGTGGATCTCGAGGGCTTCCCCGCTCGCGCGCAGCGCCGCGGCCTGCTCGGCCGAACGGGCGTCCGCCCAGGTCAGCAGGGGGGTCACGGGGGTCATCGTCGCGTCGAGGCCGATCAGCCCGTGCATGGCCGTGCTCACGCTGAGCGCCACGACGGAGGCCCCGCGCGCGGCGGCCACGGCGTCCGCGAGGGCGCTCAGCGTCGCGGCCGCGATGGTCTCCGGGTCCTGCACCTGGTAGCCCGGGCGCGGCTCGAGCAAGGGGTACTCGCGCACGGCGACGTGCCGCCACGGGGAGCCGAGCCCGAACGCGGCGACCTTGGCCGCGGTGGTGCCGACGTCGACGCCGATCATGACCTCGGCGGGCGGGGGTGTGGAGACCGTCATGCCTCGATCCTGCCGGAGAGCTCGCGCGCGGTGTCCGCGAGGTGCGCCGCGACGGCGGCGTGGGCGGACTCGTCGAGCCCCGGTTCGAGCACGGCGAGCACGCGGGCCGCCGCTTCCTCGAGGTCACCCTCGGCGGCGGCCGCGAGCCGGTCCGCCGCGACGTCCTCGATCTCGGCGCCCGAGCGCAGGTGGACGAGCCACGCCGCGAGGACGCGGATCGCGGCCTCGCCCGTGCGCCCGGCCTCGAGCTCGGCGCGCAGCGTGGGGTTGATGCGCTCGCGCAGCTTCTTGGACCCGTCGATCTCGATCTGGGTGAGCAGGTGGCGGATCTGGGGGTTCTCGAAGCGCTCGAGCAGCGCCGCGCGGTACTCGGCGAGGTCCTCGGCAGGCAGGGTCAGGTGCGAGGTCGCCTCGTCCCACCATGCCTCGACCCACGCGCGGATCTCGGGGTCCCGCACCGCCTCCGCGACGGTCTCGTGGCCGCGGGCAGGCCCGGCGTACGCGAGGAGCGAGTGGGCACCGTTGAGCAGGTACAGCTTGCGGGTCTCGAACGGCTCGATGTCGTCAGTGAACGTCGCGCCCGCGTCCTCCCAGCGGGGCCGCCCGCCCGGGAACTCGCCCTCGAGCACCCACTCCGTGAAGGGTTCGGTGACCACGGGCACGGGGTCGTCGCGCCCGGTGAGCTCGCGCACGAGCGCGACGTCGGCCT
>JAAYZM010000542.1 GCA_012514835.1 Actinomycetales bacterium | reverse complement strand
GGTCGACCGCATCGCCCCGCTCTTCGCGGAGGGGATCACGAGCACGGGCGTGCAGACCACCGTGGTGGCCCCGCCCGAGGTCACGGTCGAGATCGTCGGCCGCTCGGACGCACGGCGCGGCCTCGCGGGCGAGCCCGGCGACCGCGCCGCCGCCGCCGCGTGGGCGGGCGCCCAGGAGGCGACCGTCGTGACGGTCCCCGCGAACGCCGTGGCGTCGAAGGTCACCTCGGTGCGCGTCGAGGGCCTCTCGGCCGACGACGTCTCCGCGGCCCACCTCATCGTGCACGCCAAGGAGAACTCCGAGGCGGTCGTCCTGATCGACCACGCGGGCGCGGCGACGCTGACCCAGACGGTCGAGGTCATCGCGGAGGCCGGTGCGCACGTGAGCGTCGTCGCGATCCACGGGTGGGACGCGGGCACGGTGCACAACGCCGCCCACCGCGTCACGCTCGGCCGCGACGCGACGGTCAAGCACACGGTCGTGACGCTCGGCGGCGACGTCGTGCGCGTCACCCCGGACGCGACGTTCACGGCGCCTGGCGGCGACCTCGAGATGCTCGGCGTCTACTACACGGACGCCGGCCAGCACCAGGAGCACCGCCTCTTCGTGGACCACGCGGCACCGCGCTGCAAGTCGCGCGTCACGTACAAGGGCGCCCTGCAGGGCGAGGGCGCGCACGCCGTGTGGGTGGGCGACGTCCTGATCCAGGCCGAGGCCGAGGGCACCGACACGTACGAGCTCAACCGCAACCTCGTGCTCACGGACGGCGCGCGCGCCGACTCCGTGCCGAACCTCGAGATCGAGACGGGTCTCATCGAGGGCGCGGGCCACGCGAGCGCGACGGGTCGCTTCGACGACGAGCAGCTGTTCTACCTGCGCTCGCGCGGCATCCCCGAGCCCGAGGCGCGCCGCCTCGTCGTGCGTGGGTTCTTCGCGGACCTCGTCCACGAGATCGGGATCCCCGACGTCGAGGAGCGGCTCATGGCCGAGATCGAGGCCGAGCTCGAGGGCAGCGCCTCGTGACCGCGCAGCTCGCGTGCTTCACGCAGGATCTGCCTCCCGGTTCGGCCCTGCGGGTCGAGCTCGAGGGCCCGAGCGGTCCCGTCGAGGTCGCCGTCGTCCGCACGGAGGAAGGCAGCCTGCACGCGATCTCGGACATCTGCTCCCACGAGCAGATCTCGCTCGCCGACGGTGAGATCGAGGACTGCTCGCTCGAGTGCTGGCTGCACGGGTCGAAGTTCGACCTGCGCACCGGCGCCGCGCTCAACCTGCCGGCCACGGAGCCCGTGGCTGTGTACCCGGTGACGGTGGACGGCGAGCGTGTGCTCGTCGACGTCGACGCCCCCCTGAACAACTGACGCCCCCACTCTGAGGAGAATCATGTCCACCCTGGAGATCCGCGACCTGCAGGTCAGCGTCGAGACCAAGGAAGGCGCCAAGCCGATCCTGCGCGGTGTCGACCTGACGATCGAGTCCGGCCAGACCCACGCCATCATGGGCCCCAACGGCTCCGGCAAGTCCACCCTCGCGTACTCGCTCGCGGGCCACCCGAAGTACGAGATCACGGGCGGCACCGTGACGCTCGACGGCGAGGACGTCCTCGCCATGAGCGTCGACGAGCGCGCGAAGGCGGGCCTGTTCCTTGCCATGCAGTACCCCGTCGAGGTGCCGGGCGTCTCCGTGACGAACTTCCTGCGCACCGCCAAGACGGCGCTCGACGGCGAGGCGCCCCCGCTGCGCACGTGGACCAAGGAGGTCCGCGAGGCGATGGAGAAGCTGCGCATGGACTCGTCCTTCGCGGCGCGCTCGGTCAACGAGGGCTTCTCGGGCGGCGAGAAGAAGCGCCACGAGATCCTCCAGCTCGAGCTGCTCAAGCCGAAGTTCGCGATCCTCGACGAGACCGACTCGGGCCTGGACGTCGACGCCCTGCGCGTCGTCTCCGAGGGCGTGAACCGTGTGCGCGAGACCACGGACGCTGGCGTGCTGCTCATCACGCACTACACGCGCATCCTGCGCTACATCAAGCCCGACTTCGTGCACGTCTTCGTGGACGGCAAGATCGCCGAGGAGGGTGGCCCCGAGCTCGCGGAGCGGCTCGAGGAAGAGGGCTACGACCGTTACGTCACCGCGGCCCAGGCGGGCTGACCGGCCGTGACCGCGGTGCACGTGGAGTCTCGCCTCACGGCGGCCGAGCTGGCCGCCGTGCGGGCGGACTTCCCGCTGCTCGCGCGCACGCTCGCCGGGGGGAGGCCGCTGGTCTACCTCGACTCGGCGGCCACGTCGCAGAAGCCCGAGTGCGTCCTCGACGCGGAGCAGGACTTCTACGTCCAGCGCAACGCGGCCGTGCACCGCGGCGCCCACCAGCTCGCGGAGGAGGCCACCGAGGCCTTCGAGCAGGCGCGCGGTCACGTCGCGCGCTTCGTGGGGGCGAGCCCGGACGAGATCGTGTGGACGTCCAACGCGACGGCCGCGATCAACCTCGTCGCGTACGCGTTCTCGAACGCGACGGCGGGGCGCGGGGTCGAGGGCGGGGGAGACGAGGCACGCCGCTTCGTGCTCGCTCCCGGTGACGAGATCCTCGTCACCGAGGCGGAGCACCACGCGAACCTCGTGCCGTGGCAAGAGCTCGCGGCACGTACGGGGGCGCGCTTGCGGTGGGTCGAGGTGTCCGACGACGGCCGCCTGTGCACCGAACAGCTCGAGCAGCTCGTCACGGAGCGCACGCGGGTGGTCGCGTTCACGCACGCGTCCAACGTCACGGGCGCGGTCACGGACGTGGCCGACTTCGTGGCCGCGGCGCGCCGTGTCGGTGCGATCACGGTGCTCGACGCGTGCCAGTCGGTGCCGCACCTGCCCGTGGACCTGCCCGAGCTCGGCGTCGACTTCGCGGCGTTCTCGGGCCACAAGATGCTCGCGCCCACGGGCGTGGGGGCGCTCTACGGCCGCCGGGAGCTGCTCGCCGCGATGCCGCCGGTGACCACGGTTGGCTCGATGGTCAAGACCGTCACGATGGAGTCCACCACGTACGCGGACCCGCCGCAGCGCTTCGAGGCGGGCACGCAGATGGTCTCGCAGGCCGTCGCGATGGGCGCGGCCGCGCAG
>JAAYZM010000541.1 GCA_012514835.1 Actinomycetales bacterium | reverse complement strand
CGGATGCCGGCTGACGCCCCCACGATCGTCGCGACCTCGGGCGGGTACCGGCCCGGACGTCGCACCGATCTCGAGCTCGGTCCGCTCGTGCAGCACGCCGTGGATCGTTCGGGTGCGACCGGCCGGCCGCGCGTGTGCCACGTGGGCACCGCCTCGGGGGACCAGCGGTGGTTCTCGGGGCGCCTTGCGGAGGCCGCGCGCGTCGCCGGCTACGAGCTGAACGAGCTCACGCTCTTCACGCAGCCCAACGTCGAGGACGTCCGTGCATTCCTCCTGGACCAGGACGTCGTGTGGGTCGGCGGGGGATCGGTCGTGAACCTGCTCGCCGTCTGGCGTGCGCACGGGCTCGACGTGATCTTCCGCGAGGTGTGGGAAGCGGGCGTGGTCCTCGCGGGGATCAGCGCGGGCTCGCTGTGCTGGCACGCGGGCGGCACCACTGACTCGTTCGGACCCGAGCTGCGGCCGGTGACGAACGGGCTCGGCCTCCTCCCGTACGGCAACGGCGTCCACTACGACTCCGAGGAGGGGCGGCGCCCGCTCATGCACCGCCTCGTCGCCGAGGGCGTGTGGGACCGCGCGTACTGCAGCGACGACGGCGTGGGCCTCGTGTACTCCGGGACGGAGCTCGTCGAGGCCGTCACCGAGGTCCGGGGGAAGGGCGCGTACGTGGTGATGTCCGACGACGGCCGCGCCGTCGAGGAGCGCATCGAGCCGCGCGTCCTGGCCGGGGCGCGCTAGGCGTTCACCAGCCTCGTTCGCGCCACGTGGGGAGCTGTGGTCTCTCTGCGCCGAGCGTCGTGTCGGCCCCGTGGCCGGGGTAGACCCACGTGTCGTCCCGGAAGCGGTCGAAGAGGCGGCTCGTCACGTCGGCGTAGAGCTGCGCGAAGCGCGTCGGGTCGCGATCGGTGTTTCCCACACCACCGGGGAAGAGCGAGTCTCCCGTGAAGAGGTGCGTGCGTCCGACGACGGCGTCCTGCGCGCTGACCGAGTCCGGCTCGGTGAGGACGAGGGCGATCGACCCGGGCGTGTGACCACGAAGGCCGATGACCTCGAGGGTGACCGCGCCGAACTGCACGAGTGCGCCGTGGTCCACGGGTTCGTCCGTCTCGACGGGGATCCCGTCGGCGTCGGCGCGCCCGGCGACGGTGCGGGCGCCCGTGGCAGCGACGACGGCCGCGAGGGCGCCGTGGTGGTCGCGGTGCTGGTGGGTCGTGACGATGACGTCCAGTCGGCCGTGGGGCGAACCCTCGCGGACGAGCTCGAGGAGTCGCTGCGGCTCCGCGGCCGCGTCCACGAGGAGCTGCGCGCCCGTCTCCCGGCAGGTCAGGAGGTACGCGTTGTTGTCCATCGAACCCACGCTGGCCTTGCGGACGATGACGGCGTCGAGCTCGCGCACGGCGCTCGGGCCGCCCGGCGCGACGCTCCCGGAGTAGGTCATGGGGCCAGTCTCGCCGACGGCGCGCGACCGCGAGTCGAGTAGTACAGGTGTACGATGTCGGGGTGTCGACATACGATCG
>JAAYZM010000540.1 GCA_012514835.1 Actinomycetales bacterium | reverse complement strand
GTGATGCCGAGGTCCGCCGTGAGCAGCGGGACGGACGGGTTGAAGCTGTAGAGGAACCAGCCCCACATCACAAAGGTGCCGTAGAGCGTGAAGGTGAGCTGGTCGCGGTGGACGCGGGCCGGCTCGGTGGGGGTGGTGGTCACCCCCCTATGATCGCAGGCCTCCGAACCCGCTCGAACCGTTTCGACCGGACCTCCGGGACACAGTCGATCGGGCCCCCCGGAATCAGTCGACCGGTGCCGCGGCCTCGGCGAACTGGCTCGCGTACAGCCGCGCGTAGGCCCCGTCCGCCGCGAGCAGGTCCTCGTGCGAGCCGCGTTCCACGATCCGTCCGTGCTCCATGACGAGGATCGTGTGCGCGTCTCGGATGGTCGAGAGCCGGTGCGCGATCACGAAGGCCGTGCGCCCCTCGCGCAGCGCGTTCATCGCGTGCTGGACGAGCACCTCGGTGCGGGTGTCGACCGAGCTCGTGGCCTCGTCGAGGATGAGGATCGCCGGGTCGGCGAGGAACGCGCGCGCGATCGTGAGCAGCTGCTTCTCGCCCGCCGAGACGTGCGTGCCGTCGTCGTCGACCTTCGTGTCGTACCCGTCCGGGAGCGTCCGCACGAAGCGGTCCACGTACGTGGCCTCCGCGGCCGCCACGATCTCCTCGTGCGTCGCGCCGTCCACCCCGTAGGCGATGTTCTCCGCGATGGTCCCGCCCACGAGCCACGTGTCCTGGAGCACCATGCCCATCTGGGAGCGCAGCTCGGCGCGCGTGAGCTCGCGCGTGTCCACGCCGTCGAGCGTGATGCGTCCGGCGTCGATCTCGTAGAAGCGCATGAGCAGGTTGACGAGCGTCGTCTTGCCCGCCCCCGTGGGTCCCACGATCGCGACCGTCTGGCCCGGCTCGGCCACGAGCGAGAGCTCCTCGATGAGCGGGGAGTCCTCTTCGTAGGAGAACGCGACGTCCTCGAACGCGACCCGCCCGCGCACGGGGCGCTCGAGCGTCGCGGCGGGCTCCGGGTCGGGCGACTGCTCCTCGGCGTCGAGCAGCTCGAAGACCCGCTCGACGGAGGCCACGCCGGACTGCAAGAGGTTCGCCATCGAGGCGATCTGCGTGATGGGCTGGGAGAACTGCCGCGAGTACTGGATGAACGCCTGCACGTCACCGAGCGTGAGGGATCCCGTCGCGACACGCAGACCGCCGACGACGGCGACCAGCAGGTAGTTGAGGTTCGCGATGAACCCGATCGCGGGCTGGATCACGCCCGAGATGTACTGCGCCTTGAAGCTCGCGTCGTAGAGCTCGTCGTTGCGCTGCGAGAAGTCCTGCGCGGACTCGTCGCGGTGCCCGTAGACCATGACCAGCTCGTGGCCCGTGAACATCTCCTCGATGTGCGAGTTGACCTTGCCCGTCCAGTCCCACTGGCGCACGAACTGGGGGCGCGAGCGCTTCGCGATGGCCCCGGCCGCGATCATCGACGCCGGGATGGTCAGGAGCGCGATCACGGCGAGCAGCGGGGAGATCCAGAACATCATCGCGAGGACGCCCACCACCATGAGCACCGAGGAGATGAGCTGGCTGAGCGTCTGCTGGAGGGTCTGGGCGACGTTGTCGATGTCGTTCGTCACTCGACTGAGCAGCTCGCCGCGCGTCTGGCGGTCCACGTAGCGCAGCGGGACGCGAGCGAGCTTCGCCTCGACGTCCGCGCGCAGGCGCAGCACGGCGCGCTGGACCACGCCCGCCGCGAACCAGCCCTGGAGCCAGCCGAACAGGAAGGACCCGGCGTACACGACGACGACGACGAGCAGCACGCGACCGAGCGCGTCGAAGTCGATGCCCTGGCCGGGCACGACGTCCATGCCTGCGACCATGTCCGCGAACGTGTCCTGCCCCTGGGCGCGCAGGGCGGCGATCGCCTCGTCCTTGCTCATCCCCGCCGGGAGCCGGCTGCCGATGAAGCCGTTGAAGATGTAGTTGGTCGCGTCACCGAGGAGCCGCGGTGCGACGACCGCGAGGAACACGGACGCCGAGCCCGTGAGAGTGATCGCGAGCAGCGCGAGCCGTTCGGGCCGCAGCTCGCGCAAGAACCGCAGGCCCGAGGCCTTGAAGCTCATGGCCTTCTCCCCCGGCATGCCCATGGCCCCGGGGTGCGGCCCTCCTCCGCCGTGGCGGCGCGGGGGTGCTTCCTTGCGCTCGTCGCTCATGCCGCCTCCTCCGCGCTGAGCTGGGAGTAGACGATCTCCTGGTACGTCTCGCAGCGTTCGAGCAGCTCGGTGTGCGTCCCCGTGTCCACCACCGCGCCGTCCTCGAGAACCACGATGCGGTGCGCGTGCCGGATGGTCGCGACGCGCTGGGCCACGACGATCACCGCGGCGTCGCGCGTCTCGGGGACCAGGGCGGCCCGCAGCGCGGCGTCGGTCGCGTAGTCGAGCGCCGAGAAGGAGTCGTCGAACAGGTAGATGCTCGGGGTGCGCACGAGGGCCCGCGCGATCGCGAGCCGCTGGCGCTGCCCGCCCGAGACGTTCGTGCCGCCCTGGACGATCGGCGCGTCGAGGCCCTCGGGCAACGACTCGACGAAGCCGCGGGCCTGGGCCACCTCGAGGGCGTGCCACAGCTCGTCGTCGCTCGCGTCGGCCTTGCCGAACAGGAGGTTGGAGCGCACGGTGCCGGAGAACAGGAACGGGCGCTGCGGCACGAGGCCGATCCGGGTCCACAGCTCCTCGGGCTCGAGGGCGCGCACGTCCACGCCGTCCACCAGCACGGTGCCGCCCGTGACGTCGAAGAGCCGCGGGACCAGGTTGAGGAGGGTCGACTTGCCGGAGCCCGTCGAGCCGATGATCGCCGTCGTCTGCACCGGTTCTGCGACCAGGTCGACGCCGTGCAACACCGCCTTCTCCGCGCCCGGGTACCGGAACTCGACGCCGCGCAG
>JAAYZM010000539.1 GCA_012514835.1 Actinomycetales bacterium | reverse complement strand
GCCGCGACGGCCGTCCCCGAAGCGCAGCTCGTCACCCCACGCGTGCTCGCCGCCGTCCGTCTTGAATCCGTCCACGTCGAAGTGCTCGAGCAGGTAGCGCCGCTTGGCAGTCCACCAGTCGCGACCTTCCTGCGTGGACAGGTCAGCCATGAGCGCTTGCGGGAACCACCAGCCGCGGTTGTGGTACGCCGAGCCGTCCTCCTCGCGCACGGCGAACCCGCCCTCGACCATGGCGCGCCCGTCCGCGAGCACCTGAGCGTCGTGCGGCACGGACGGGCCGAGGTCGAACTCCGTCTTCTGCAGGGGGATCTGCCACAGCAGCACCTTGATGCCGCGCGCGTGGAGCTCGTCGATCATCGCCTTCGGGTCCGGCCACGCGCCGTCGGCGGGGTACGTGAAGTCGCTCGCGCCGTGGGCCGCGCCGTCGGCCGTCACCTCGTACTGGGCGTCACGCCAGATCGTGATGCCCTCCTCGTCGCTCCACGCCTCGATCACCACGGCGCCCACGGGGATGTCGAGGTCGCGGTGCGCGTCCATGCGCGCCATCACGAGCTCCTGGGTGTTCCACTCGTTGCCGGACGCCCACAGCCGGAACACCCACTCGGGCAGCTCCTCGGCGCGCCCCACTTCGTCACCGAACGCCCGCAGCACCTCGTGCGGGGCGCCGGAGTACAGCGCGAGCTCGAGCCGTTCGTGCGGCGCACCACCGAGGGCAGCCTCGACGACGACGACGTCGGACTCCCGGGCACCCACGTCGAACCACGTGCGCCGGGAGGTCCGCACGTGGAACCCCCACCCCGCGCCACCCACCACGTGGGCGAACGGCATGGGCAGGTAGGTACGACCGTGCTCGCCCTGCGACTTGTACTGCTCGAACACCACGGCGTCGAGGGCGCGACCGCGCTGGTCCACGGCGTCGAAGCGCTCGCCGAAGCCGACGACGTGCTCGCTCGACTCGAGCCGCAGCGCGAACCGCACGCGGTGCACTCCCGTCGCGTCGCGGAACCACGCGCCGGACCCGGGGACGAGCCGGTCGCCAAGCGACGGCGCTCCGTCGAGCACGAGCTCGCCCGCGTCGGGGACCCACTCGCCAGCGCTCACGTCGAACCAGTCGGTCGCGGGCGACGTGCCGTCGGACAGCTCCGCCGTGAAGCGGTACCGGTAGCTCCGGCCCGCCTCGAGCGCGGGCGTGGTGACCGCCCAGCCGCCGTCCGCGCCGGCCACGGCGGCCTGCGCCTCCGCGAGGTGACCGTCCCCACCGGCGAGCGCGGCGGCGTCATCGGCGGAGATCGTGGCGGGGGCGAGCTCAAGGGTCGTGGTGGTCTCGCCGTCGACCCACTCGCAACGGGCGCTGACGATCATGGGCCCGCCCTCGGGGAGGGGGTCCTCCGGCTTGCGGGGCGGGGTGTCGAGCGTGAGACCCAGGCGCACGGGCTCGCCCGCCGCGGGGCGCAGCGGCACACGCTGGTCGGGCGAGGTCGCGTACGGGTGGCCCGTACCCGCGGGGCGGTGGCGGATCGCGGCGGACATTCAGCGCTCCTCGGGAAGCAGGCCGAGCTCGTCGGCGAGGACTAGGAACATGCCGTGGGACCACAGCAGCGGCGAGGCGACGGGGCCCCAGCGGTCGAGCCACTCTTGGCGGTGCTCGGGCGCGAGGAGGTGGCCGGGCACCTGCTCGGGCAGCTCCCCGTGCTCGTCGGCCTGGGCGGCGGCCCAGCGCAGGTGCGCGAGCGCGGCGTCGGTGTCGCCCGCGGCCGCGCGGTTCCAGCCCAGGAGGCACGCGAGCAGCGGCCAGCGACCGCCGCCGTAGAACACGTCCGCGCGGAAGCGGTACACGCCGCCCTCGACGTCGAGGTCCGCGCTGATCGCGTCGAGCGTCGCGGTCGCGAGGTCGCTGCCCGGCGCGGCGAGCCCGAACGGCACCACGCAGGACGCGAGCGACGCATCCACGGCGGGCGAGCCGAGCCACTTCGCGAGGTGCTCGCGGGGGGCGGCAGAGGTGTCCGACGGCGAGGAGGTGGCCGGTGCACCAGCAGGTGCGGGAGCCTCGGCGGGCGCGCGGCCCGTCGTCGTCCCCTCGGCACGCACGAGCGAGGCGATCGCCTCGGCCGCCGCGAGCGCGGACTGCGCGCGCTCCGGGTCGAGGAGCCCCCCGTGGGCGGCGGCGCGCAGGCCACCGTAGATCGCACCGAGGGTGGAGACGTGGCGCTGCTCGTCGTGCTCCTCCCACCAGTCGAAGCACGGCAGGTCCCAGAACGCGAGGAGGTAGTCCGTGGCCACGGCGGCGCCCGCGCGCCACGGCGCCGGGTCGAGGTCGTGGCGGGCCACGTGCGTGGCGAGGGCCCACAGCCATGTGCCGTAGCCGTCGGTCTGGAAGTTCCACCAGGGGTCGGTGCCCTCGTGGCCGTCGAGGGTGAAGCGGGTGGGCAGGAGCTCGCCGTCGGAGGGCGTCTCCCCGCGCCTGCGCGCTGCGACGAGGTTGGCGACCTGCTCGGTGCGGTCCGTGAGCACCCCGGCGGCCCACGTGTGGAAGGCGTTC
>JAAYZM010000538.1 GCA_012514835.1 Actinomycetales bacterium | reverse complement strand
GAGCCCGACGACGACGACGCCCTCCCCGGGGAACTTCTGCGCCACCTCGACCTGCAGCGCCTCGATGTCCACGTCTCCCGAGAAGCCCGCGTGGACCCAGCCGTGGTGCTCGCGGTCGAGCCAGAGCTGCTCGAAACCGGTGTGCTGCTCCGCCCACGCGAGCACGGCCTCGGAGAGCTCCGACGCGTTCCCGTAGCGCGGCTCGTCCTTGTACAGCGACGCGTCGCCGCGGGGGAGCGCGAGGCCCTCGCACGCGGGGAACGGCAGGTCAGGGTGCGCCCGCGTCGCGGCGATCGGCGCACCGGGCGCGGCGATCGGCTCACCGGCCGGGTGCCCGTCGCGCGGGGTGGCGCACGCGCCCAGGGTCATGGCGAGGGTCGCCACCGCGCAGGCAGCACCCAGCCGGAACGCCGTCGTCGTCATACCCGGACTATGTCCCAGGCGACGGCGCCCTTGCCAGGCCCCGTTCAGCTGAAGGCGCGCTCCACGAGCGCGGCCTGCTCCACGAGGTGCTCCTTGGCCGAACCGGTCGCGGGCGAGGCGGACGCCGGGCGCGACACGACGCGCACGGGCCGCCCGAGCTGCGGGGCGAGCCCGAGCGCGATGTGCGGCCACGCACCCTGGTTCTCCGGCTCCTCCTGGACCCACACGAGCTCGGCGTCCCCGAACGGCTCGAGCGCCGCATTCACGGCGTCGACGTCGAACGGGTAGAGCTGCTCGAGCCGCACGAGCGCCGTCGAGGTGTCCTCGCGCTTCTCCCGAGCGGCCTTGAGCTCCCAGTGGATCTTGCCGGTGCTGAGCAGCACGCGCTTCACCCCGCCACGAGCCTCCGCGGCAGGATCGCCGATCACCGTCTGGAAGGTCCCGGACGTGAAGTCCTCGACCTGGGAGACGGCGGCGCGCAGGCGCAGCATCGACTTGGGTGTCGCGACGATCAGCGGACGGCGCGGGCGCTCGTACGCCTGACGGCGCAGCAGGTGGAAGTAGGAGGCGGGGGTCGACGGCGCGGCCACGGTCATGTTGTCCTCGGCGCACATCTGCAGGAAGCGCTCGATGCGTGCGGAGGAGTGGTCCGGACCCTGGCCCTCGAAGCCGTGCGGGAGCAGCAGCACCACGGAGGAGCGCTGGCCCCACTTCTGCTCGGCGGAGGAGATGAACTCGTCCGTGACGGTCTGGGCGCCGTTGACGAAGTCGCCGAACTGGGCCTCCCACGCCACGAGGGCGTCGGGCCGCTCCACGGAGTAGCCGTACTCGAAGCCGAGCGCCGCGTACTCCGAGAGCGAGGAGTCGTACACCCAGAACTTGGCCTGGTCGCCCGAGAGGTACAGCAGCGGGGTCCACTCGGCACCCGTCTCACGGTCGTGCAGCACGGCGTGACGCTGGACGAAGGTGCCGCGGCGCGAGTCCTGGCCCGCGAGGCGCACCGGGGTGCCCTCCATGAGCAGCGACCCGAACGCGAGCACCTCGGCGTAGCCCCAGTCGATGTCGCCCTCGCGGGACATCTGCTCGCGCTTGGTGAGCAGCGCCTGGAGCTTGGGGTGCACCGTGAAGCCCTCGGGCGGGCGCACGTGCGCCTTGCCGATGCGCTCGAGCACCACGGGCGGGACGGCCGTCTGCCAGCCCACCATGGTCCCCGCGTCCTCGAGCTGCGCCTCGGGGCGCTCGAGGCCGGACACGGGCTCCGAGGCGGCCGGGGGAGTGAAGCCACCCTCGCGCGTCTCGGTGAAGACCCGCTCGAGCTGGGACTGGAAGTCCGCGAGCGCGGCCTCGGCCTCCTCGGTCGAGATGTCCCCGCGCGAGACGAGCGCCTCGGTGTAGAGGGTGCGCACGGAGCGCTTGTTCTCGATGAGGTTGTACATCATGGGCTGCGTCATCGAGGGGTCGTCGCCCTCGTTGTGACCGCGGCGGCGGTAGCAGATCATGTCGATGATGACGTCGCGGTCGAACTGCTCGCGGAAGTCGAACGCGAGCTCGGCGACGCGCACGCACGCCTCGGGGTCGTCCCCGTTGACGTGGAAGATCGGCACCTGCAGGCCCTTGGCCACGTC
>JAAYZM010000010.1 GCA_012514835.1 Actinomycetales bacterium | reverse complement strand
TGGTCGGGGGCGCGGCCGTCCGCGCGAGTTGCTGGCGACATGGGCTCGACCCTAGCGCCCCGCGCTCGCCCGTCAGAGCGAGTAGACGGCTCCCGGTGCGGCGACGTCGATGGGCCCGCTGTAGGTGCGCCGGGCCTCCGCGAGCGAGACCGCCGGGTCGTTCCACTGCACCAGGTGGGTCAGGACGAGCCGCTTCGTGCCCGTCCGCTCCGCGACCTCGCCGGCCCGCACGCCGTTGAGGTGCACGCCACGCACCGCGTCCGCCGGCCCCTCCACGAACGCCGCCTCGCTCAGCAGCAGGTCCACGCCCCGGGCCAGGTGGTCGAGCGCGGGGCAGTCGTCCGTGTCACCGGTGTAAGCAAGCGTGACGCGCCGCGCGGGGTCCTTCTCGGACGGCCCCGTGATGCGCATCCCGTACGCCTCGATCGGGTGGTTGACGCGCACGGGCTCGATCTCGAACGGCCCCACGCGCACGGGCTCACGATCCACCCACGGGGAGAACTCGAACTGCCCGTTCGTGTCCGTCGCGGGGTCGGAGCCCGCGATCTCCGCGAGGGGCTGCGGCGTGTCGACCGGCCCGAACAGGGCGACCGGTCCCCGCGGCCCGTCCGGGTGATAGCGCAGGTAGACGTTGAGGACCACGACGTCGGCCACGTGGTCGGAGTGCAGGTGCGAGACCGCTAGCGCGTCGAGCTCGCCCGGATCGACATACCCGTGCAGCGGCCCGCTGGCCCCGTTGCCGAGATCGAGCAGGACCCGCCAGGTGCGTCCGCCGTCGTCGGCCTCGAGCAGGTAGCTCGACGCGGCGGAGCCCGCGTGCGGGAAGGACCCGGCGCAGCCCACGACGGTGAGCCTCATGCGAGCACCCCGAGCGGCTCGACGGCGCCCACCTCGGGACCGAGGAACCGGCGCGCGAGCGTCGCGAACTGCTCGGCCTGCCCGGTCGCCACGAAGCGGTGCTCCGGGGCCGCGCGCGAGGACGATCGTTCGAGGTCGTGCGCCACGAGCGTGCGGAACACGTCCTTCGCGGTCTCCTCGGCGCTCGACACGAGCGTCACCCCTTCCCCCATGACGTACGAGATCACGCCCGTGAGCAGCGGGTAGTGCGTGCAGCCCAGCACGAGCGTGTCGACGCCCGCCGCGCGCACGGGCTCGAGGTACTCCCGGGCCACCGCGAGCGCCTCGGGGCCGGACGTCACACCGGCCTCGACCAGCTCGACGAACCGGGGGCACGCCTGCGAGGTCAGCTCGACGTGCGGGGCCGCCGCGAAGGCGTCGTCGTACGCGCGCGAGTCGATCGTGGCCTGGGTGCCGATCACGCCGATCCGCCCCGAGCGCGTCGCGGCGACGGCCCGGCGTGCGGCGGGCAGGATCACCTCGATCACGGGCAGCCCGCGTGCGAGGGTGTAGCGCTCGCGCGCGTCACGGAGCACGGCGGCGGACGCGGAGTTGCACGCGATGACGAGTGCTTTGACGCCCGAGTCGACGAGGTGGTCCATGACGTCGAGCGCGAGGGCGCGCACCTGCGCGATGGGGCGCGGCCCGTACGGGGTGTGCGCGGTGTCCCCCACGTACAGCACCTGCTCGTGCGGGAGCTGGTCGATGACGGCACGGGCCACGGTCAGCCCGCCCACCCCGGAGTCGAAGATGCCGATCGGCGCGTCGTCCACGCGTCGATCCTAGGCGTGCTCAGCCGTCGAGGTCTGCGAGCTGGGCTGTGACGAGCGACTCCTGCAGCCAGGTCAGGGCCGCGTAGGCCGTCGCGAGCTGGAGGCGCAGGGCCGCGGTGACGCTGTCCGGGCCGTCCCCCGCCTCGGCGTCCGCGAGCTCGGAGTACAGCGCGTCTGCCGAGGCGTCCGAGTCGAGACCGAGCCGCTCGGCGATCACGAGCCGGATGTCCACGAGCGCCCCCGCGAGAAGGTCCGCCCGCTCCTTCGGCACGGCGAGCCGCTCCTTCGCCGCTCCCGCCTCGAGCGCCGCGACGAGGGCGAGGAGCCGGTCGATCTTGTGCGCCCGCAGGTCCACCTGCGTGAACCGGCGAAACTCCGCGGCCACCTCGGCATCGTCACTCGCGGACGGCAAGAGGCGGCGCAGCGCGGGGTCGACTGGCTCGGAAGGTCCACGCTCGCCCGCGGGCGTCGAGGGGTCCGCGAGCGAGGCGAGCACGTGGTCCACCCCACCGAGCGGGGGGACGTCCCACGCGGCGGCCTCGCGCACCCTGATCCCCGACTCTTCGCCGTCGGACACCTCCTCGCCACCCTGCGCGGCGGCGAGCTGCACGGGCGTGGCACCGAGCACCTCGGCGACGTCCGTGGCGAGCTGAGCCACGACCTCCCTCTCGACCTCCTCGAGCCGCGCGACGTACCGCTCGCCCCGGGGCCGGAACGCCCTCACTGCCCGCTCCGCTGCATCGTGGCCCACAGCCCGTAGGAGTGCATCGCCTGGACGTCGACCTCCATCTTCTCGCGGTGCCCCGTCGAGACCACGGCCTTGCCCTCGTGGTGCACCAGGAGCATGAGCCGCTCCGCCTCCTCCTGCGGGTGGCCGAAGTACGAGCGGAACACGTACGTCACGTAGCTCATGAGGTTGACCGGGTCGTTCCACACGATCGTGACCCACGCGTCCGCGGTGCCGAGCTCCTCGGCGACGTCGACCTCCTCGAGGGGGAGGCTGAGCCGGGCGGAGGGGGCAAGCATGGTCTCCACTCTAGGAGGACGGGCCGACGACGGCGGACGCTGGCGGGTGCGCCCCTGAGCGACTCAGCCCCCGGGCAGAGGGCTGCGCTCGAGCCGCCCCGAGGCCTACGGTGGGACGGTGACCCGATCGAGCGCGCTGCTGACCGACCGCTACGAGCTGACGATGCTGCAGGCGACGCTCGCCGACGGCACCGCGCACCGGCGCTGCGTGTTCGAGGTGTTCACGCGCCGCTTGCCCGCGGGGCGCCGCTACGGGGTGCTCGCCGGGACGGGTCGCGTGCTCGAGGAGCTCGAGGCGTTCCGGTTCACCGACGCCGAGCTCTCGTGGCTCTCGCGCGAGAACGTGGTGGACCGCGCGACGCTCGACTGGCTCGCCGACTACCGCTTCTCCGGCTCGATCCGCGGCTACGCCGAGGGCGAGGTGTACTTCCCGCACTCCCCCGTGCTCGTGGTCGAGGGGACCTTCGCGGAGGCCGTGATCATCGAGACGCTCGCCCTGTCGATCCTCAACTACGACTCGGCGATCGCGGCGGCGGGCTCGCGCATGACGAGCGCCGCCGTGGACCGACCGTGCCTCGAGATGGGGGCGCGCCGGGCTCATGAGGACGCCGCCGTGGCCGCCGCGCGCGCCGCCGTCGTGGCGGGCTTCACGTCCACCTCGAACCTCGAGGCGGGGCGCCGCTACGGGCTCGACACCATCGGGACCGCCGCCCACTCCTTCACGCTGCTGCACGACGACGAGGCGTCCTCGTTCGCCTCCCAGGTGGCCTCGCTGGGCTCGAGCACCACGCTCCTGGTGGACACCTATGACGTGACCGAGGGCGTCCGCCGGGCCGTCGAGGCCGCGGGACCGGGCCTCGGTGCCGTGCGCATCGACTCCGGTGACCTCGGGGCGCTCGCCGTCGAGACGCGCCGCCAGCTCGACGCGCTCGGGGCCACCGAGACCAAGATCGTGGTGACCTCTGACCTCGACGAGTACGCGATCGCCGCCCTTGCGGCGTCGCCCGTGGACGCGTACGGGGTGGGCACGTCGCTCGTCACGGGCTCGGGCGCGCCGACGTGCGGGATGGTCTACAAGCTCGTCGCGCGCGAGGGCGTGTCCGGGGAGATGGAGCCGGTCGCGAAGGCGTCGACGCTCAAGACGTCGGTGGGCGGCCGCAAGGCCGGTGCGCGCCGGCTCGCCGCGGGTCGCGCGGCCGCCGAGCTGCTCGTCGTCGGCCCGGACGACGCCGTGGCGGCGTGGCGCTCCGGGGACGACGACGTCCGCGACCTCATGGTGGACCTCGTCACGCGCGGCGAGACGCACGAGGGCTGGACGGGGGCCGACGGCGTGCGCCGGGCCGCCGCGCGCCACCAGGACTCCCGCGCCGAGCTCCCCCGCGGCGCCCGCCGCCTCTCCGCCGACGAAGCGGCGATCCCCACCCTCTCCACCGACGTCGCCACCCTGACCCCCTGACCTGGGCCCCACCCCCACCAAGACTCGCGAGGTAGTGACCTTCACGCGAGGTAGTGACTGAAAAGTCACTACCTCGCGCAGGAAGTCACTACCTCGCGAGGGGTGAGGTTGGTTGGCTGATTGAGCGCTAGGCGCGGGTGCGTCCGCGTCCCACGAGGGACAGGATCAGGCTGATGACGAGAACGACGATGACGATCCAGAGCAGGAACTGCCCGATCTCCGTGGCGACACCGAGCACGATGAGCACGACGCCGATCAGGACGAGAATGAGCCAGCTAGGCATGATGGCCTGCCTCTCCGTAGACGACCGGACGGGGGTCTCCCGAACGGCTCCGACCCTTCCACCATGCGGGTAGATCGGACATCTCGCATCCGGAGCAGGCCCTGTCCATCGATGGTGTGGCCCCGGTCGCGCGCCTCGTCGTGAGGTGGTAACGGCCGCTTACTTCTCGCCGTCGTCGCCGTTCTCGCGGCGCTTCATGTTGTCCACGATCGCCTTGCACGTGGGGCACACGGGGAACTTGTTCGGGTCGCGCCCGGGGACCCAGACCTTGCCGCACAGCGCGATCACGGGCTTGCCCGAGAGCGCCGACTGCATGATCTTCTCCTTGCGCACGTAGTGCGCGAAGCGCTCGGCGTCGCCCGGCTCGATGAGCTCCTCGGTCTCGGTGCGCTCGAGCACGCTCGTGGAGGTGCCGCCACCGTCCGGGACGGCGTCAGGCTGCGGAAGGTCGAGGGGCTCGCTCATACCCACGATCCTACGCGGCCGACGACGGCGACCTCCGGGGCGCTCGACCACCTAGGTAGACACACTGTCTAGGTAGCCATACGATCTAGCCGTGAGCACCGAGACCTGGCCCAGCGAGTGGCTGCGCGGCGTGCTCGAGCTGTGCGTGCTGCGGCTGTGCGCGGACGGGCCCACGTACGGGTACGCCATCGCGACCCGCCTCGCCGAGGCCGGTCTGGGCGAGGTCAAGGGCGGCACGCTCTACCCCCTGCTCAGTCGCCTCGAGGCCGCCGGGCTCGTCGAGACGCGCTGGCAGCCCGGCGAGCAG
>JAAYZM010000537.1 GCA_012514835.1 Actinomycetales bacterium | reverse complement strand
GATCGGGTTGCGCACCACGCGGCCCGCCGTCGCGCGCGCGGCCTCCGCGGGGCGCCGTCGTCGGCCCTCCGTGGTTCCCGCGGCGTCCGCGTCCAGGACCGTGAACGCGAGCGGCGCCAGCACGAGGAGCTGGAACAGCATGGTGGGCACCACGTACACCGCGTCCCCGAACAGGAACACGGCGAGCGGCAGGCCCAGGTGGGCGGCGTTGACGTAGCTCGCGGAGAGCGTCGCGATGGTCGCCTCTCCCGCGGGGCGCCGCCACAGACCACGGACGACGACGGCGGCCCCCACCACCACGATCGCCGTGCTGACCGCCGTCACGGCGGCCGTCCGGGACAGCACCACGTGCAGGTCCGCGCGCCCTACCGTGACGACCAGCAACGCGGGGATCGCGACCGTGAACACGACCCGCGCGAGCACGGTCGCGGCGTGCTCGCCGAGCACCCGGAACCGCCCCAGCAGGTACCCCGCGAGCACCACGGCGCCCAACGTGCCCAGGGCGGTCAGGACGGCGCTCACCCGGCCATCATCCCGCAGGCGTCAGCTCGGGGCCCTGACCCCTGCGGCGGCGTTGCCTCAGCTGTTCTGCGACCCCGCGGTGAGCGCCTCGATCTCCTCGGCGTGCAGGTCCAAGAACGCGCGATCCGCCTCTGCGGTGAGCTCGGTGCGCACCTTGTTCAGCCCGGTGCTGTCCGCGCACCCGACGTCCGCGCGGGCCAGGGCGAGCTCCCGCTCGCGGAACTCCGCCAGCTTCGGCTCGTTCGGGCTCGGATCCTCTTCGGGCCACGCCGCCGCCCACTCCTGCTCTAGGAGCGCGGACACGTCCCAGCGCGCACCCAGCCCGGGGAACCCGGCGTCAGCCACGCACTCGGACCACGCGAGCTGGGCCTCCTTCATCCGCGTGTCGTTCTCCACGGCGGCGTACCCGTTGATGAGCTCGTTGAGCAAGGTCTGGAACTGCGGCGTGCTCGTCAGGTCGGCCTGCTCACCGAACAGCGCGTGCTCGGCCTTCCCGACGCATCCGCGGTCCTCGAGCGGCACCTGGACGGCATCCGCGGGATCCCACTCGGCGAAGTCCTCGCCCTTGAGAGGCGGACCCTCGAGCGCCTCACGGAAAGCGGCGAGCTCCGCTCCCGACATCGACTCCATCAGTGCATCGACCGGGTGCTGCTCGTACTCCTCGGTCTCGTTCTCGACGCTCGCCGAGAAGCCGTACCCGAGCTCGAGCAGCTCGGCATCGGTCCAGCCGCTCTGGTCTTCCTCCACCCCGTCCCACGGCACCACGGGGTAGTCGAAGCCCTGCTCTGCCATGCACTCGGCGATGCCTTCCTGGAGAGCGAGGTGCTTCTCGCTGCGCTCCTTGGCGGTGCTGCTGGTGCCGCTGAAGAGCAGCTCGAGCGGGGCCGCCGCCTGTGCAGTCTCGGCTGCCGCATCCGACGGGGCGTCCTCGGTCCCAGAGCTCGTCTCGCTCGCGGACCCCTGCGGCTGCCCGCCTTGCGAGCCTGCGGGTGGCGCTGGGGTGCACGCGGTGAGCGCGAGCACCACCCCAGCGGCGAGCACGAGCGGCGAGGCAGAGCGGCGAAGAGTCACGCGGTGGTCCTTCGGTCGGAGCGATCAGTGGTGACGGCGCGCCGGGCCCCGCCACCGGGTCCCGTCGATCGTTCCGAAGACCAGTGGGCGAATCATCCCGCTCGGGGTGGATCTGGGTCCGCCCCGAGGGGGATTTGTCACGACTCGTGGCGCGAGGGCGCACAGCTCTGCTCTGGCAGCGCACTCGACCCGCGCCCGGCACGCTCCGGCTCCTAGATTGCGAGGCGCCTCGATCGTTGTCGGCCCCAGAAGCAGGCCATGCTCCGACAGCGATGGGCCGCGGCGGCGATCGCCTCCGCGATCCATCACGCAAGGAGCTCGAACGATGCTGCACCTCTCCAGACGGTGGCGTGTGCCCGCCGTCCTCGCCGGACTCGCCATGCTCGCCGCGGCGGGACTCGCGATCGCCCCGGCCCAGGCCGACGTCACCGACCAGTACTACCACCAGACCCAGAATGCCGCGGACCCGCACGTGTTCCGCTGTGCTCAGCCGGGCGACAGCTCGCAGCTGGCGTGGTGCATGGTCACGTCCCAGGACCTCAATCAGGCACCGATCGACCCGAGCGGACCAGGCTCGAACTACTACCCGATGGACAAGACCCTGGGGCAGTACTCGCCCGACGGTGTGTGGTGGTACAACAAGACCACCGCGCTGAACGAGTCGCAGATCGGCCGCAGCGGGTTCAAGCACCAGTGGGCGCCGGCCGCGACGTGGCTGAGGAAGTCCTCGTCGGTCAACGAGTACTACATGTACTCCCCGAACCTGACCAACAAGAACAACCGCCTGTCCCAGCGACTGTTCGTGACGTACTCCGGGCACCCCACCGCGGACTACGCCAAGAACAACATCCCGGGCACCTCGTCGAAGTGGCGGGAGATCATCCCCGGCACGGGCGACCCGCGCTACTCCAACAGCAACGCGGTGGGCTGGTACATGTCCGACCCAGACGTGCTGATCGACTCCACGACCCCGGGCTCAGCCACCGCGAACCGCTACCTGATCTGGGCGAACGGGGACTACGCGACGTGCGGGGGGTACTCGATCCGCAAAATGACCAACGCGTACACGCTCCAGAACATGACCTCGGAGAGCCAGGGCTTCATCACCATCAACGGGATGATGAACGGCAACGCGATCGATGGTGGCAACTACAACAACGAGTTCGACCAGGGGCTGGGCACCTGCACCGAGTCGAACGGCACGTTCCACCAGAACCCCTACATCGAGGGCGCGTCGATCTACCGCAAGGACACCCTGCCCTCCTACGTGCAGTCGCTCCCGGGCAAGTACATCCTCATGTTCGGCGCCAAGCCGTCCGTGACCCCGGGCGTCTGCCGGGCTCCCGGCCAGCCCAACACCGCGAACTCGGTGCTCGCGTACGCGACCTCGAACTCGGTCACGGGCCCGTACGACTACCAGGGCATCATCATGTGCGGGTCGAGCACCGAGTGGACCAACCAGGGCACCCTGATCACCGCCAAGGGCTCCGGTGGCCGGGAGCGACTCGGCCTGATCTACCACGACGGCAAGGCCGCACCGGGGCAGACGCCGCGCAACCGCCAGCTCCACTCCGAGTGCCTCTACGTGCACAAGGGGCGGTTCCTCCTGACCGCGCGCTCGAACGACGGCATGTCGGACCTCGGCGACTGGGGTTGGTGCCTGAGGACAGATGAGTTCGTCGTTGCTCTCAAGTCCGTGTCGACCGGGAAGTACGTCACGAGTAAGTCGGGCAAGCCGCTCGAAGCGACCTCGCCCCGCGTGGGTCTCTGGGAGCAGTTCGGGATCGGGATCACCGGTAGCTGGGACTACCTCCATGCGCGCAATCCTGGACAGTACGTCCAGGTCAACCGCAATGCCACCGGTAAGCCCGTGATCGCGCGCGGTGCCGCCAAGGGTGACTGGGAGCAGCTGAAGCTAGAGACCGGGACCACGAGCGACGGCAGCGCGGTTCGCATCAAGGACAACCAGGGCTACTACTGGCGCGTGGGATCCGACGGCAAGATCACGGCTGCCACGAAGAACCCGTCGAGCTCAGACAAGAGCTACTGGTTCTACACCGAGACCATCTGGATGTCGTAGCACCTAAGCCGCGCCGGCCCCCGGAATTCCCCACCCGGGGGCCGGCGCCACTCTCGCCCCGGACCATCACGGCCCGGCCTCCGCCCGTGGTGGGACCCCGCCTCGCCCCTGGGAGGCACGCGCCGCACGTCAGATCGATACGTCAAGGCGATGTGCCGCGCAGAGTCCCCACGCATGCTGAAGAGCATGGACCACAGCCCTGCCACCCACGGACTCTCGGCCCACGGCCTCGTCAAGACCTTCGGTACCACGACGGCGCTCGCAGGCGTCGACGTCGCGCTGCCGCGCGGCCGCTCCCTCGCCGTCATGGGGCCATCCGGCTCCGGGAAGTCGACCCTGCTGCACTGCCTCGCCGGGATCCTCGTGCCCGACTCGGGCGCGGTGACGCTCGACGGTCGCGAGGTGAGCAGCCTCGACGAACGTGAGCGTTCGTTGCTGCGGCGCCGGAGCTACGGCTTCGTCTTCCAGTTCGGTCAGCTGCTGTCCGAGCTGCCCGCCGTCGAGAACGTCGCCCTTCCCGCGATGCTCCTCGGTGCCAAGCGTGCCGACGCGCTCGACAAGGCGCGCCAGTGGCTCGCCTCGCTCGGCCTCACCGCAGAGGCAGACCGCCGTCCCGGGGAGCTCTCGGGCGGCCAGGCCCAGCGCGTCGCGGTCGCCCGCGCGCTCATCAGCGGCCCGTCCGTCGTCTTCGCCGACGAGCCCACGGGGGCGCTCGACCAGGCCACGGGCACCGAGGTCATGCGAGTGCTGACCGAGACCACGCGCGCCGCGGGGGCGTCGCTCGTCGTCGTGACGCACGACCGCTCCGTCGCCGACTGGTGCGAGCGGCGCATCGAGATGCGTGACGGTCTCGTGGTCGGCGAGCTCGAACGCGGGGCCGACGTCGGGGACCCCGCGTCCGCGCACCGGTCCACCGGGTCCGCGTGATGAGGGCCGTCCTCGCTCTCGCGCCCCGCCTCCGCTCCGCCGGCGGCTCGGATACTCGGCTCACGACGGTGCTCGCGATCGTCGCGTTCGCGGTCACGACGGCGCTCTCGCTGAGCGTCGTCGGCGGGCTGCTCGGGTTCATGGGCCGTGCCGCCGCGCCGCGCAACGAGTTCGAGTCGGTCAACGCGGAGGCCTACGTGTGGCTCGCGTGGATCGCCGTCGTGCTCCTCTTCGTCCCGCTCCTCACGCTCGGTGGCGCCGCAGCCCGGCTCGGGGTGTCCCGCCGCGACGCCCGCCTCGCGACCTTGCGACTGCTCGGCGTGACGCCCGGAGAGGTCGTCGTGCTCACGGTGGTCGAGACGGCGCTCCAGGGGCTCGCGGGCGCCGTCGTCGGCGTCGCGCTCTACGGACTGCTGCTCCCGGTGTGGACTCTCGTGCCGTTCATGGGCTCGCACTTCTCGGCCGGGGAGCTGTGGGTCGGTGTTCCCGCCCTGCTGGTGGCGATCCTCGCGGTGCCGCTCCTCGCCGCTGTCTCAGGCGCCGTCTCGTTGCGGCGCG
>JAAYZM010000078.1 GCA_012514835.1 Actinomycetales bacterium | reverse complement strand
CTCGCGGGCGACGACGCGCTGCTCGCCGCGACGCGCGACCTGCTCGCGGACCCGCCGGACACGGTGGTGGTCACCACGGGGATCGGCCTGCGCGGCTGGATCGAGGCCGCCGACGCCGCGGGCCTCGCAGACCGTCTCCTCGCGGTGCTCGCCGGTGCTCGCCTCGTGGCGCGCGGCCCCAAGGCGCGCGGTGCCATCCAGGCGGCGGGCCTCACGGCGGACTGGGTCGCGGAGTCGGAGACGAACGGCGAGATCGCCCAGGTGCTCCTCGACGAGGGAGTCGCGGGCCGGTCGATCGCGGTGCAGCACCACGGCGCGGGATCGGACGGGCTCGACGAGGCGTTCGTCGCGGCCGGTGCAAGCGTGCGCAGCGTGGTGGTCTACCGCTGGGGGCCGCCGCCCGACCCGGAGGCCCTCGCCGCAGGCGTGCAAGCCGCCGCCGACGGCGAGATCGACGCGGTCGTGTTCACCTCGGCACCCGGGGCGTCCGCGTGGCTCGACGCCGCGGAAGCGGCCGGCGTGCTCGAGCCGATCGTGGGTCGTGCGCGGGACGAGTCGCTCGTCGCGGCCGCCGTCGGACCCGTCACCGCCCGCCCCCTGCTCGAGCGCGGCATCACGCCGCTCGTGCCGGACCGCGGGCGGCTCGGTTCGCTCGTGCGGGCGCTCGTGACGCACTACGGCGGGCTGCACCGGCTCGAGACGGTGGCCGGGCCGCTCCAGGTGCACCGCGGGGCGGCCGTGCTGGACGGGCGCGTGCTGCCCGTGTCCCCGTCGGGGCTCGCCGTGCTGCGACTCCTCGCGTCCGCCGACGGCGCCGTGGTGCCGCGCGCCGACGTGCTCGCCGCCCTGCCCGGGTCATCGCAGGACCCGCACGCCGCCGAGGTCGCGATCGCCCGCCTGCGCGACGCGACCGGGTCGCGCGAGCTGATCCGCACCGTGGTCAAGCGCGGGTACCGGCTCGAGCTGGCGGGTGTGGGATGAGCGCTTCGCCCGTGCTGATCGGTTGCTCGCACGGCACCGACTCCGTGGCCGGCCGCGCCGCGATCCGCTCGATCCTCGACGACGTCCGGGCGCTGCGCCCCGAGCTCGACGTGCGCGAGGCGTTCGTGGACGTGCAGCTCCCCGAGGTCGCGGACGTGGTCGGGGAAGCCTTGTCCGACGGCGGTGGTGCGGGCAGCGAGGAGGGTTCGCGCGGGTCCGACGCCGGCCCGGTGGGCGCCGTCGTCGTCCCCCTGCTCCTCTCGACGGGCTTCCACGTGAAGGTGGACATCGCGGACTCCGTCGCGGGGCGGCCCGCCGTCGCCGCGCGGCCGATGGGCCCGCACCCGCTGCTCGTGGACATCCTGGTGGACCGGCTCGCCGCGGTGGCGCTGACCCCGGCGGACGCCGTCGTGCTCGCGTCGGCGGGGTCCACGGACCCGGACGCTGCGGTGCACGTGCGCAAGGTCGCGGCCGGGCTGGCTGCCGCGCTGGGGCGACCCGTGGCCGTGGGCTACGGCGCCGGGGCGCACCCGCGCGTCCCCGCGGCGGTCTCCTCAGCGCGCGAGGCCCTGCCCCCGGGTGGCCGCGTGGTGGTCGCGTCCTACCTGCTCGCCCCCGGCTACTTCCACGACCGCGTGCTCGAGGCGGGCGCGGACGTCGTCACCACCCCGCTGGCCCCGGACCCGCGCCTCGCGCAGATCACGCTCGAGCGCTACGCCGAGGCGTAGCGGGGCTGGTGCGCGGGGGTGGCGTGGAGGCGCCACTCCTCGGGGATGAGCTGCGTGGTGGTGAGGTCGGTGAGGTCGGCGGCGGCGACGGTGGCCTCGTAGACGCCGGCCTCGATGAAGTCCATGCCGAGGGCTCGGGCGAGGTCCTCGTCGTGGCCGATCGAGGAGACCTTGAAGGCGACGACGCCGCGGCCGTCCTCCCACTGGTCCACCACGCGCACCGCGAGACCGCCCCAGCGGGCGGTGATGACCAGCTCGAACACCTCGTCGATCTCGTCGCGGGCGATCACCTTGCGCCAGCGGCCCGCGGGGGTGGGCGTGAAGCCCGTGTCGCTGAGCGGCGGGTTGGCGAGCGCGAGGATCACGTGGCGGCCGCCGTCCACCACGTCCGCCTCGACGTACGCACCGTGGTACTTCGCGACCGGTCCCACGCAGCGCGAGAGCGGGAGGCGCCGGTGCAGGTTGGTGGGCATGGTGGTGGGGATCCACCCGGTGGCGACGTCGCCGTAGCGGGCGAGGGTGACGTGGGAGCGGTCGCGGAACACCCGCACCAGCTCGGCGCCGGGGGTGAGGCGGGTGTGGCGCAGCCACCACAGGGGCAGCAGGTGCTCACGGACCGGCTCGAACTGCAGGCGCGGCGAGGACTCGAAGCGCAGCACGTCCACCCATTCGGCGTCCGGGTCGAAGGGTGTCCCCTCGAAGGACAGCCCGTGCGCGCCGTACAGCAGGGAGGGGGTGCTGGCGAACTCGACGTCGGCGGCGCGCACGGCGAAACCTGAGATCCGGTCGTATCCGACCGTGAGGTACGCGTGCGACAACCCGGGAGTGACAGCCTTCTGCATCATCACCATGGGGCGGGGTCTTTCGTTCACGCTCGTTCCGTGCGATACGGACGAATCGGACACAATATGCCCCGTAACGCCCCCAATTGGCAACCCTGCGCCCACGCCCCGCCCCACCTCTCCGCTGACTTCGGCAGTCCCACCTGACTTCGGCAGGTGCTAGTGCCTATCTCGGGTGGGACTGCCGAAGTCAGCGCACGTGGAGAGACGGGTTGTAGAGCTCGGGGCGGTCAGCTCGTGGACCGAACCTGG
>JAAYZM010000536.1 GCA_012514835.1 Actinomycetales bacterium | reverse complement strand
TCTTCGTCATGGAGCCGAGCTTGCGCAGCTGCTTCATCTGCTCCATGAAGTCTTCGAGGGTGAAGTCACCCTTGCCCGACAGGAGCTTCTCGGCCGCCTTCGCGGACTGCTCGGCGTCGAAGGCCTTCTCCGCCTGCTCGATGAGCGTCAGCACGTCGCCCATGTCGAGGATGCGCGAGGCCATGCGGTACGGGTAGAACGGCTCGAAGTCCGTGAGCTTCTCACCCGTCGAGGCGAAGAGGATCGGCTTGCCCGTGACGGACGCGACCGAGAGGGCCGCACCACCGCGCGCGTCGCCGTCGAGCTTCGAGAGGACCACGCCCGTGAAGCCGACGCCCTCGGCGAAGGCCTGCGCCGTCTGGACGGCGTCCTGACCCGTCATCGCGTCGATCACGAAGATCGTCTCGTCCGGGTTCACGGCGTCGCGGATCGCGGCGGCCTGCGCCATGAGCTCGGCGTCGACACCGAGGCGGCCGGCCGTGTCCACGATCACGACGTCGTGGAGCTTGGACTGCGCGAACGCGAGACCGTCACGCGCGACACCGACCGGGTCGCCCGTGGGCGCCTCGGCCTCGTGCGTGATGCCCGGGTGGGGTGCGAACACGGGCACGCCGGCCCGCTCCCCCACGACCTTGAGCTGCGAGACGGCGTTGGGACGCTGGAGGTCCGCCGCGACGAGCACGGGCGTGTGGCCCAGGCCCTTGAGGTGCACGGCGAGCTTGCCCGCGAGGGTCGTCTTGCCCGCGCCCTGCAGACCCGCGAGGAGGATCACGGTGGGCGGGTTCTTCGCCATCGCGAGGCCCCGCGCCTCACCACCGAGGATCGCGACGAGCTCCTCGTTGACGATCTTGACGACCTGCTGGGCGGGGTTGAGCGCGCCGGAGACCTCAGCGGACATTGCCCGCTCGCGCACCGCACCGGTGAACTCGCGCACCACAGCGACGGCGACGTCGGCATCGAGGAGCGCGCGCCGGATCTCGCGCACGGTGGCGTCGATGTCCGTCTCGGACAGGCGACCCTTCGTGCGCAGGTGCCGGAACGTCGACGTGAGCCGGTCGGAGAGCGTGGCGAACACAAGACCTCGCGTGGTGGATCGGGGTTGGAGGCCCCCAGCCTACCGAGTGCTCTCGCGCGCCCCGGCCTCGAGGAGCGCCCGGGTGCGCGAGGTCAGGGTGTCGACGAGGGACTCGCGCCACGGGGTCCACACCTTGGGGCCGAGCGAGGCGGTGTCCGCCTCGGTGAGGGCACGCAGCAGGTCGAGCGTCCCGGGGTCGTGCCCGACGGCGGTCGCGAGGGCCGCCGTGGTCGCAGGATCCTCCGGGTCGTGCGTCGTGGCGAGCGTGGACAGCACGAGGTGCTCGCGCACGAGGAGGGTCACGAGCGCTGCGTCGTCGTCGGGCACCCCCATGCGCCGCAGGATCGTCGGGGCGAGCCGCGCGCCCTCGGCGGCGTGGTCCGCGACGCCGGGCCGCTTGCCGACGTCGTGCAAGAGTGCCGCGAGGGCGAGCACGTCGGGGCGGTCCACACCGCGGCGCAGCGCCGTGGTCTGCGCGGCCGCCTCGACGAGGTGCCGGTCCACGGTGTGCCGGTGGATCGGTGCGCGCTGCGGGCGGTTGCGCACGTGCGCCCACTCGGGGATCCAGCGCGTCACGAGCCCCGCGAGGTCGAGCGCCTCCCACACGGGCACCTGGGCCGGTCCCGTCGCGAGGAGCGCGTGCAGGGCCGCGAGCGCGGCGGGCGGCCACGGCTCGGGCAGCGGGGGCGAGTCCGTGAGCGAGCCGATCGTCACGGGCGAGAGCGTCAGGCCCGTGCGCGCGGCCGTCGCGGCGGCGCGCAGCCCGAGCACCGGGTCGTCCGCGGGGCGCACCCCCGCCGCGAGGACGAGCTCGCCGTCGTGCTCGACGAGGCCCTCAGCCACGACCCGCAGCCGCGGCGCACCGCGCTTGCCACGCACGAGCACGGGCTTGCGCGGTGTCTGGAGCGCTTGCCGGGCACGACGCAGGGTCGTGTCGAGCGCGTAGGAGATGGTGCGGCTCGCCTCGGCGAGCCTCGCGAGCAGCTCGTCGGCGTCCGCGAGACCGAGCCTGCCCGCGACGGCGTCCGCGTCCACGAGGAGCAGCCGGTTCGTGTGGCGGCCCGTGACGGCCTGGAGCTCGTCGCGCACGTCGAGCAGGAACGCGTAGGACTCGTC
>JAAYZM010000535.1 GCA_012514835.1 Actinomycetales bacterium | reverse complement strand
GGCTGGGCAGGTAGTCGTGCTCGATCTTCGCGACGGGGTAGGGGGTGTGGAAGCCGCCCACGCGCAGCACGGGGGCCTCGAGCGCGTAGAAGCACTCCTCGGTGACGCGTGCGGCGAGCTCGGCACCCGCCCCGAAGAACGTGGGGGCCTCGTGCACGACGACGAGCCGCCCGGTGCGCCGCACGGATGCGGTGACCGTCTCGAAGTCGAGCGGGGAGACGGAGCGCAGGTCGATGACCTCGACGCTCGTGCCCTCGCTCGCGGCCGTCTCGGCGGCCTTGAGCGCCGTACCGACCGTCGGGCCGTACGCGGCGATCGTCACATCGGTGCCGGAGCGCAGCGTGCGCGCGAGGCCGAGTCCCGCGATGGCGGCGTCGTCGGGCCCTTGTGTGAGGTCCACGTCGCCCTTCTCCCAGTAACGGCCCTTGGGCTCGAGGAAGATCACGGGGTCGGGGCTCGCGATCGCGGCCTGCAGCATCGTGTAGGCGTCCTGCGGGGACGACGGCGAGACCACGCGCAGGCCTGCCGTGTGCGCGAAGAGCGCCTCGGGGGACTCGCTGTGGTGCTCGACCGCGCCGATGCCGCCGCCGTACGGGATGCGGATCACCACGGGGACCGTGAGGCGGCCGCCCGAGCGGTAGTGCATCTTGGCGAGCTGCGTGGTGATCTGGTCGAACGCCGGGAACACGAAGCCGTCGAACTGGATCTCGCACACGGGCCGGTAGCCGCGCAGCGCGAGGCCGATGGCCGTGCCGACGATCCCCGACTCGGCGAGCGGGGAGTCCACCACGCGCTGCGGGCCGAAGTCCTTCTGCAGGCCCTCCGTGACGCGGAAGACGCCGCCGAGCTTGCCGATGTCCTCGCCCATGAGGACCACCTTGGGGTCGGTCTCGAGGGAGCGGCGCAGGCTCGTGTTGATCGCCTTGGCGAGGGTGAGTCGCTCGGTGGTCATCGGGCACCTCCGGCCGGCAGGAACGAGTCCTCGAACTCAGTGAACCACCGCTGGTCCGCGGCCACCTGGGCGTTCTCGCTCGCGTAGACGTGCTCGAACATGGTGGCCGCCTCGGGAGCGCCGAGGGCCTTGGTCTCGTGGCGGACGCGCTCGGCAAGCTCTTGGGCCTGGGCTTCGATCTCCGCGCTCTGTGCCTCGTCGAGCTCGCCCGTGGCCTGCAGGTGCGTGCGCAAGCGGTCGATCGGGTCGCGCTGGCGCCAGTACTCCTCCTCCGCGGCGGAGCGGTACTTGGTGGGGTCGTCGCTCGTGGTGTGCGCGCCCATGCGGTACGTGAAGGCCTCGATGAACGTGGGGCCGCCGCCCGTGCGCGCACGCTCGAGGGCCTCGTCCATCGCGGCGTAGCTCGCGATGACGTCGTTGCCGTCCACGCGGACGCTCGGGATGCCGAAGCCCGGTCCGCGCTGTGCGAGGGGCACGCGCGCCTGATGGGTGGTGGGCTCGGAGATGGCCCACTGGTTGTTCTGGCAGAAGAACACGACCGGGGCGTTGTTGACCGCCGCGAACACGAGGGCCTCGTTGGTGTCGCCCTGCGCCGTGGCGCCGTCACCGAAGTAGGCGACGACGGCGGTGTCCCGGGCCGGGTC
>JAAYZM010000534.1 GCA_012514835.1 Actinomycetales bacterium | reverse complement strand
TCGCGCGGCGCCCGGCCCGCGCGGCAGGGCGCCGCGAGAGGACGAGGGCGACAAGACTTCCGACGACGACGGCGATCCCCGCGGCCAGCCCCGCCGTACGCAGAGAGTTCCCCGCGGCCTCCCACACGGTCACCGAGAGGGTGTTCGCCCCACCCGTAGTACCGAGCGCCAGATAGTTGTCGAGGCCCCACCCGGTGGGGGTCCGCAGCGAGCGAATCAGCAGGTGGCCGATCGGCAGCGCGAGGGCCGCGAGCGCGAGCACGGTCACCGCGAGGGGGACGGCGTCGGACCGCGTGAGCCCCCGGACAGCGCGCGCCTCCGCGGTGAAGTCGACGGCTCGCTCGCGCCGCGCCCGGGCCCGTCCCGCGACGGCGAGCGCCCCCGCCACCACCACGAGCTGCGTCACGGACAGCACGGCGGCGGCGCGCAGGTCGAGGAACTGCGTGGTCTGCACCCAGATCTCGGTCTCGATGGTGCCGTAGCGCATGCCGCCCAGCACCAGGACGGTCCCGAAGGACGTGGCGCAGAACAGGAACACGAGGCTCGCGGCGGACGTGATCGCGGGCGCCAGGGCGGGCAGCGTGACGTGCCAGAAGGCGCGCGCGGGCGAGGCGCCCAGGGCGCGGGCGGACTGCTCGGCGCGCGGGTCCAGCTGCGCCCACGTCCCGCCCACCGTGCGCACCACCACGGCGTAGTTGAAGAACGCGAGCGCCGCGACGATCCCCCACAGCGACTCCTCCCAGCCCAGAAAGCCCAGCGGGCCGGACGGCGCGAGGAGCGACCGGAACGCAACGCCCACCACCACGGTGGGCAGCACGAACGGCACCGTCACGAACGCGCGCACGAAGCCCTGCCCGCGAAAGCGCGTGCGGTACAGCACGTACGCGCCGGGCACACCGAGCAGCACGGAGACCGCCGTCGCGAGGCCGGCCTGCAAGAGCGTGAGCCCGAGGATCCGCCACGTGCGCGGGCGGGAGAACACCTCCGCGAAGCCGCCCAGGTCGAGGCCGCCGTCGGGCCACAGGCCGAGCCCGAGCATCCGCCCCACGGGCCACGCGAAGAACACCCCGAGGAATAGCAGCGGCAAGCCCGCCGCGAGCGCCCACGCCGTCCAGCGCAGGGCGCGAGGTTCGGGCCGACGACGGCGTGGCGGGCTCACCTCGTGAGTGTCCCGCACGGTGGCGACGGCCTCATGAGCTGCGCCGCGAGCCGTCGTCGGCCCCGTCCTCATCGCGAGCTCACCCCGTGACGATCTCGGCCCACTCGCGCAGCCAGCCGTCCCGGCCCTCCGCGATCGCGGCGGGGTCGAGCGCGAGCGGCGCGTCCGCGAGCGGCGCCCACTGGACCCACTCGGCGGGCAGCTCGACGGCCGTAGACACCGGGTACACGTACATCGACTCGGCGATCCCGGCCTGGAAGTCCTCGCTCAGCAGGAAGTCGACCAGCGCCTGCGCGCCCGCCGGGTTCTTCGCGCCCGCGAGCACGCCCGCGTACTCGACCTGACGGAAGCACGTGTCGAGCAACGCCGACGTGGTGGGCTCGTCGCCGCCCTCGGGCACGGTGAACGGCGGGGAGGACGCGTACGAGAGCACGATCGGCCGGTCGCCGCCCCCGCCCACCGTGAAGTCCGTGTAGTAGGCGTCCGACCAGCCCGGGACCACCTTGACGTCGTTCGCGACGAGCGAGCGCCAGTAGTCCTGCCAGCCGTCCTCGCCGAACTTCGCGACCGTCGCGAGCAGGAACGCCAGGCCCGGGGAGCTCGTGGTGGCGCCGGGCACGACCGTGAGGCCCGCGTACTCGGCGTCGGCCAGGTCCTCGAGCGTGGCGGGCGGCGTGGTCCCGGCGTCGGCGAAGAATCCGTCGTCGATGTTGAGGCACACGTCGGAGTAGTCGATCGCCGTGAGCGTGTCGTCGCCCGGGAGTGCGAAGTCGGCGGCGTCGGCGGCCGCGGGGGCGGTCGAGGTGTAGGGCGCGAACACGCCCTCCGCGACGGCGCGCGACGCGAACGTGTTGTCCACGCCGTACGCGACGTCGCCCAGCGGGTTGGCCTTCGTGAGGATCAGCTGGTTGACGAGCGCCCCGCCGTCACCCGGCGCGACCTGCTCCACGGTCAGGCCCGTGCTCGCCTCGAACTCGGCGAGCAGCGCCTCGTCCACGGCGAACGAGTCGTGCGTCACGAGGGTCACGGTGCCGCCCAGGGGGGCGGGGGTCTCCGTGTCCGACGGCGAGGGGTTGGCCGACGGCGGTCCGCTCGGCGACTCGCCCGCGGGGTCGGCCGCACAGGCCGTGAGCGCGAGAGTCGCCGCGGCGAGCAGGGCTGCCCCGGCGGTGCGCCGTCGGACCCTGTCCGTACGGCGCGGCGTGCTGGTGGTGGTGCTCAACTGCGTCCTCCTTGGTGAAAAAGGAGGGGTTCCGGGCCGTCGCGGCGGGCGCGCCGACCAGGACGAGAATCCCGACTCCCTACGCCGGTGCTAGCCGGTTCAGGTTCGAGGGTCTGCGGATGTCCGCACTCTCAGCGTCCTCTCGACGCTCCCCTGTCGTTCGCGCTCAGGCTACACCGCGCGCTGATCACGGATAGCGTGGGTCCGAGCGGCGGACCCTCGCCGCGACCCGGCCCGCACGGAGGAACAGCGATGAACGAACGCACGCAAGAGCTCCTCATCAAGGGCGCCGGGACCGTCACAGCCCTGGCCGCCGCGTGGCTCGTGCAGCGGGCGATCAGCGCCGTGTGGAAGGCCGCGCGGGGGCACGACCTGCCCACGGGCAAGGACGACACCGACGAGGCCGTGGGCGAGGTGGTCGCGGCCGCCGTCGTCACGGGTGCCCTCGGTGCGCTCGTGCGGGTGCTCGCCACGCGCGGCGGCACCAAGGCCGCCCGCCGCATCCTCGCCCGCTGACCCCTCGCGCTCGCAACTCTCCCGCGAGTGGGGGTGGGCTAGGTGCGGTTGCTGGTGGGGCCCGGGGCGGGGCCGTCGTGGCGCTCGGTGTCCTCGGTGAGCTCGTCGAACTCGAGGTCCTCGGCGTGCACCTTGCCGGTGCGATAGCCGGCGCGGGCCACCATGTGGGCGCCCACGGGCGCGGTGAGCATCTGGAACAGGATCACCAGGAGCAGCAGTCCCGCCACGCTCCACGAGCGCAGCCGCACCGCCAGCCCGACCAGCATGAACAGCATCCCGAGCACCTGCGGCTTGGTGCCCGCGTGCATGCGCGCCAGCAGGTCGGGGAAGTGCACGATGCCCACCCCGGCGATGAAGGACAAGAACGCGCCCGCGACCAGGAACGTCCCCGCCACGATGTCGAGCCACACGTCGAGAGTCATGGACGCTCCTCCTCGGACGAATCGCTGGCCTGCGCGGCCTCCTCGGCGGCCCGCGCAGCCTCGGCACGCAGGGCCTCGCGGCGGGCCTGCTCGGCCTCGACGGCAGCCTCTTCAGCAGCCCGCTCGGCGAGCCGCTCGGCCTCGACCTCCTCCCGGGTGCGCACGCGCGCGGCGTCCTCGGGCTCGATCGCGGCGAACCGCGAGATCGTCACGGACCCCACGAAGCCCACGAGCGAGAGCACCACGAGCAGCACGAGCGTGTCGGTGCGCCGCGACCACGCGGCCTCGAGCGCGACGGCGGCCACGAGCGTGGTGGTGAACACGTCGAACGCGACGGTGCGGTCGAGCATGCTCGGGCCCTTCTCGGCCCGGATGAGCGCGAGGATCGCCGCACCCGCGAGGAGCGCGGCGGCCACGATGACGGCGTAGATCACGGGGTCACCTCCGGCTCGTCGGCCCCACGCTTCCCGTTGACCCCGTTCTTGATCCGCGTCAGCACGGGTCGCACGGTCAACCCGGCCTCGAGGAGCTCGGCGTCGGACGCGAAGGCCCGCAGCACGCGCTCCTCGAGCGCGAGCGTGTCCTCACGCACCTTCTGCGCCCCGCCGTAGGAGTCGATGTCGAGCACGTGCAGGTAGAGCATCCCGGTGAGGCGGTGCGCCTCGACCACGAGGGACCCGGGGGTGAGGGTCGAGAGCTCCGCGGTGATGGTCAGGTAGAGGTCGGAGTGGTTGCGCAGCTGCACGCCGACGACGGCGCCCCGCGGCTTCCTGCGGAAGTTCAGCGCGAGCGCAGCGACGTGGACGGAGGCCACCGCGAGGTCCCAGACGAAGTGCCCCAGCATGTAGAGGAGCGCCCCGGGGCGGATGCGCCCGTGGAAGTCGATGGGCGGCAGGGGCAGCAGGATGGTCACGAGGATGCCCACCGCGAGCCCGCCGAGCAGGTTGGCCCAGGACACGTCGCCCCACAGCAGGATCCACACGGCCGCGAGCAAGAAGATCGCGCCCCACTGGAGCTTGGTGCGCCGCCGGCGCGGGTGCAGGCTCATGCCCCGCCCTCCTCTGCGGCCACGTCAGCGGACTCGCCCTCCCCGCGCTCGCCGTCGGGCAGCACGGCGTAGACGTAGATGCTGCGGTCCCGCAGGGTGTCCGCGGCGCGCTCGGTGTAGGTGTACAGCGGCCCGGCGAAGACGGTCAGGGCGAGGCTGAACACGACGAGCGCGGCCGTGGGGCCCACCATGCCGCGCGGGAGCGACGATCCCTCGAGCGGGGCGGGTGGGATCTGCCAGAACGCCTTGTTCCACGCCTTGACGATCGCGTAGAGCGTCAGCAGCGAGGTCACGACGCCGCCCACCACGAGCGCCCACGCGAGCGACGAGCCGTCCGCGACGCCGGCCCGCAGCAGCCCGACCTTGCCGAGGAACCCAGACATGGGCGGGATGCCGGACAGGTTCATCGCGGGGATGAAGAACAGGATCGCGAGCCCGGGTGCGAGCTTCGCGAGGCCACCGAGCCGGTCGAGGGACGTGGTCCCGCCCCTTCGCTCGATGAGCCCCACCACGAGGAACAGCGTGGTCTGCACGGTGATGTGGTGGGCCACGTAGAAGATCGCGCCCGTGAGCCCGGCCGCCGTCGAGAGCGCGATGCCGAAGATCATGTAGCCGATGTGGCTCACGAGGGTGAAGGACAGCAGTCGCTTGATGTCGTCCTGCGCCACGGCGCCGAGGATTCCCACGAGCATGGTCGCGAGCGCGAGCCACAGCAGCAGCGTGTCCGCCGCGCCGCCCGGGAACAGCAGCGTCTGGGTGCGGATGATCGCGTACACGCCCACCTTGGTCAGCAAGCCCGCGAACACGGCCGTGACGGGCGCGGGGGCCGTCGGGTAGGAGTCCGGCAGCCACGCGTGCAGGGGGAAGACGGCGGCCTTGATGCCGAACGCGAGCAGGAGCATGAGCTGCAGCACGTGCGCCATGCCCGGGTCGATCTCCGGCAGGCGCAGCGCGAGCTGGGCCAGGTTCACGGTGCCCGTCGCGGCGTAGATCAGCGCGATCGCGGTGAGGAAGATGAGCGAGGAGACGAGCGCGACGGCGATGTAGATGGTGCCCGAGCGGATGCGCTCACCCGTGCCCCCGAGCGTGATGAGCACGTAGCTCGCCGCGAGCAGCACCTCGAACGCGACGAACAGGTTGAACAGGTCGCCCGCGAGGAACGCCATGCTCACGCCCGCCGCGAGCACGAGGTACGTCGGGTGGTAGATCGCGACCGGGGTGTCCTCGCCGCCGTCCGCCAGACCCTGCGCCATCGAGTACAGCAGGACGCACAGGAACACCGCCGAGGAGACGGTGAGCATGAGCACCGCGAGCCGGTCCGCCACGACGTTGATGCCCACGGGCGCCGCCCAGCCACCGATGTCCACCACCATCGGGACGTCGCCCACCGTGACGAGCATCGCGACCGACGCCGCGAGCACGATCGCGAGGACCACCACGGAGATGAGGAACTGCGCGCGCTGCGAGCGCCACATCGCGAGCGCGAGGCCCGCCCCGAACAGCGGCAGGATCGCGGGCAGGGGCACCAGGAAGTCGAGCTCGCTCACCGGCTCACCTCCCCGTCGGTGCCCGACGGCGGCCCCTCGGGCGGCTCGCCCTCGCCAGCGGAGCCCGCAGGGGGCTCGGCGTCGGCCCCTCGCTCGTCACGCACCGCACGCACGGGCACGTCCACGAGCCCTTCCTCGCCCACGAGCAGGAGCAGCGAGTCCGTCTCGTCGCGCACCTCGTGGGCCTCGTCCTCGATGTCGGGGGCGTCGGTGTCCGTGTCGGAGTCCGCGAAGGCCATCTCGTCGCGCGCGGCGAGGTAGGCGATGCGGCGGTCCTCGACGTCGTCCTGCACCTCGTCGTGGCCGTGCAGCTGCCACGATCGGTAGGCGAGCGCGAGGAGGAACGCCGTCATGCCGAGCGTGATGACGATGGCCGTGAGGATGAGGGCCTCGGGGAGGGGGTCGGACATCTCGTCCTCGGGGGTCATCCCGATGATCGGTGCGCCGCCTGCGGCCCCGCCAGAGACGAGGAGCAGGAGGTTCACGCCGTTGCCGATGAGGACGATCCCGATGATGATGCGCGTGAGCGAGCGCTCGAGCACGAGGTAGACGCCCGCGGCGACGAGCACGCCGATGGTCACGACGAGGGCGAGCGAGGGGCTCATGTCGATGGTCATCGCGCGCTCCCCTCGAGGGCCGCGGCACCGGGGCCCACGTCGTGGCCCTCCATCTCGCCCTGGCGGTCGATCTCCGCGCCGAGCGAGCGCAGGATGTCCAGCACGAGGCCGATCACCACGAGGAACACCCCGACGTCGAAGATGAGGCTCGTGACGATGTGCACCTCGCCGAGCACGGGCAGGTGCAGGTCGATGAGCAGCGAGCGCAGCGGGTTGCCCGTGAGCAGCAGCGAGACCACGCCCACGCCCGCGGACAGGAAGAGCCCCGTGCCGAGCAAGAGGCCGGGGTGCACGGGGGCCGCCTCACCGAGCTCGTAGCGCCCGCCCGCGAGGTAGCGGACCATGAGCGCGATGCCCACCACGAGGCCCGCCGCGAAGCCGCCGCCCGGGGCGTTGTGGCCCGAGAACAGCAGGTAGATCGCGAACAGGATCATGAGGTGGAACAGCAGTCGCGTGACCACCTCGAAGATCACGGAGCGGCGCCCCGGTGCGAGCGTGGCACCGGCGCGGATCCACACCCGCATGCGCGCGTAGCGCTCGGAGCTGGACGGCGTGGGCGGCACCCCCGCGGCGGCCCGCTGGAGCTTGGCGATGCCCGCGGCGGGCACCTGGGAGGCCCACACGGACGTCGACTCGGCCGCGTCGTCCGCCCGGAACAGCGAGCCCGAGCGGCGCGAGAGGAACACGAGCGACGCCACACCGGTGGCCGCGACCAGCAGCACCGAGATCTCGCCCATCGTGTCCCACGCGCGGATGTCCACGAGCGCGACGTTGACGATGTTCTTTCCGCCGCCGTACTCGAGCGCCTCGCGCGCGAAGTCCACGGACACGGCCTCGTGGATGCGGGCCGACGGCGCGACGAGGGCGAAGCCCGCCACGGTGACACCCGCCGCGATGCCGATCCCGAGCCGCAACCAGCGCGACGCCGCGAGCGGGCGGTCGGAGAAGTACGGCGGGATGCGCCGCAGGACCAGCAGGAACACCACGAGCGTCACGGTCTCGACCAGCACCTGCGTGAGCGCGAGGTCCGGCGCACCGTGCAGCAGGAAGAACATCGCGACACCGAAGCCCGCGACGCCCAGGAGGACCACGGCCTTGAGGCGGCGGCGCGAGCGGGCCGCGAGGATGGCCGCGATGATCACGACGGCCGACGCCGCGAGCTGGGCGGGTCGGTCCCACAAGCGGATCTCGGTGGGCCACGTGGTGCGCGCGAGCATGACCGAGCCGGGCACGATCACCACGGCCGCGAGGATCGAGCCCACGTAGAACGGCAACGAACCTCGCTGGACCAGCGCGGTGAGGTCGGCCGCGAAGTCGTCGAGCCGGCGCATCGAGCGGCGGTACAGGGCGTCCGCCTCGACGGGCACGTGCAAGCGGGTCTGGAAGCGCGCGACGGCGCCACGCACGAGGAACGCACAGAGCCCTGCGGCGAGGATCGCGAGCGTGATCGCGAACGCGGGTGTCAGGCCGGCCCACAGCACGAGGTGTCCCGGCTCGCCCGGGAGCGTCGCGGCGTAGGGCGCGAGGACCCGCTCGCCGAACCTCGGCACGAGTGCCACCACCAGACCACCCACCGCGAGCGCAAGCGCCGGGGCGACCAGCAGGAACGAGGGGCGCGACACGTGGGCGGGCTGTGGTTCGCCGTCGTCGTCGGGCCGCTCGGGATCCGGGATCACGGAACCCTTGCGCGCGAAGGCGCCCCACCAGAACCGCAGGCCGTACGCGACCGTGAGCGCCGAACCGAGGGCGACGCCCACGATCACCACGACGCCCAGCGCGCCGGGCAGGTCCCCGTGCAGCACGGCCTCGAGGGCCGCCTCCTTCGCGACGTAGCCCGCGAACGGGGGCAGGCCGATCATCGAGGCCGTCGCGAGGCCCGCGGCCACGGCCGTCACGGGCATGGCGCGGCCCACCCCGGACAGCCGGCGCAGGTCGCGCGTACCGGTGGCCGAGTCCACCACACCCACCACGAGGAACAGCGCGGCCTTGAACAGCGCGTGCGCGCCGATCATCGCGAGGCCCGCGAGCGCCGCGGCCTGCGTGCCGAGCCCCACGAGGAACACGAGGAACCCGAGCTGGGAGACCGTGCCGAACGCGAGCACGAGCTTGAGGTCGTTCTG
>JAAYZM010000533.1 GCA_012514835.1 Actinomycetales bacterium | reverse complement strand
GCCACGCGCTCCCCGAACCACACCTCGAGGTCGAACGGCTTCATGAGGCCCGTGAGCTCGAGCCCGGTGCACACGACGGCGCGCTTCGCGGTGCGCCCGCCGGACAGGCGCATGCGCACGTGCTGGCGCTGCGGGCTCTCCTCGGGCGGGCCCGCGTCCTCGAAGCGCCGCAGCCGCGTCTGGGCGGCGTGGTAGCGCGAGGTCATCTTGTCGCTCGAGGCCGCCTGGACCCGAAGGGTTGCCACGAGGGTGCGCAGCTTCGCGTGCTCCTCGTCCCAGCGGCGGCGCAGCTCCGCGAGCCGGGCGAGCCGCTCCTCGCGCGCCTGCGCATAGGTCGCGAAACCGCCACCGTGCACCCAGCACGTCGCTCCCGCGGCCGTGGGCTCGAGCGTGGCGACGTGGGTCGCGGCGCGCGCGAGCAGCTCGCGGTCGTGCGAGATGAACAGGATGGTCTTGGGCGAGGCGACGATCTGCTCCTCGAGCCAGCGCTTCGTGGGCACGTCGAGGTGGTTGTCCGGCTCGTCGAGGAGCAGCACCTCCTCGGGGCCGCGCAGCAGCGCCTCGACCATGAGCCGCTTCTGCTCGCCGCCCGAGAGGGTGGACAGCTCACGCCACTGGGCCTTCTCGAAGGGGATCGACAGGACGGCGTCCGTGACGAGGTCCCAGCCCGCCTCGGCCTCGTAGCCGTCCACGTCCGCCCAGTCCGCGAGCGCGTGGGCGTAACGCATCTGCGCCTTCTCGTCGTCGACCGTCATGATGTCGAGCTCCGCGGCCTCGAGCTCGCGCGCCGCGTCCCGCACGGGTGCCGGTGCGAGGTCCACGAGCAGGTCGCGCACCGTGCGCCCGTCCGACTCGCGGCCGGTGAGCTGGCGCATCACCCCGAGCCCGCCGGATCGGGTGACCACGCCCTCGAGGGGCTCGAGCTCGCCCAGGACGATCCGCAGCAGCGTCGTCTTGCCCGCGCCGTTGGGGCCGATCAGCGCGACCTTGGCGCCGTCGGCCACGCGCAGCGAGACGTCACCCAGCAGCGGCCGCCCGTCCGGGAGCGCGAACGCGACGCCCGCGATGTCGATGTGTCCCACGAGGCACCAGTCTCCCCCGCGCCGACCGCTCGGAGCGACCTGATTCCCTCCCCGGACGCGCCGAGTGCTACCCCTCGCGGCGGGCGCGGGTCTGGGTGGCGCGCGCGGCGAGCTCGGCGTCCGGCGGGTAGGCGACCGCCTCGAGCGTGAGTCCGTGCGGCGGGGCGAGCGCCTCGCTCAGGTCACCGCGCACCCCCGTGAGCAGGGCACCCATCCATGCGGGCTCTCGGCGCCCCTCTCCCACGGCGAGGCTCGCCCCCACGAGCGCGCGCACCATGTGGTGGCAGAACGCGTCCGCGACCACCGTGGCCACCAGGAGCCCGCCGTCGGCCCCCTGTCCCGGCCTTTCCCACGTGAACCGCTGCAGCGTGCGGATCGTGGTGGCCCCCTCGCGCGGCTTGCAGAACGCGGCGAAGTCGTGGAGGCCCGCGAAGGGCCCCGCGGCGCGCACCATGGCGGCGGCGTCGAGGGGCCGGTGGTGCCACACGACGGCGCTGCGGCGCAAGGGGTCGCGGGTCGAGGCGTCGTCGGACACGCGGTAGACG
>JAAYZM010000532.1 GCA_012514835.1 Actinomycetales bacterium | reverse complement strand
GCATCAGGGTGCGGCCCACGTTGCAGTGCCCGTCGATCGCCCGCTGGACCACGGTGAGCACGCGCTCGCGGGCCACGGGGTCCAGGCTGCTGAGATCCACCAGCATCTCCTCGAGCAGCGCCGGGTAGCGCTTCTCGGTGGGGTGAGCAGCGCCCGCGGCCCGGACCTCGACGTCGTAGTCCTCCCCGAGCGCCCGTGCGAGGGGCGCCTCGGCCGTGACCGCGCTGCACGCCGCGAGGGCGACCTTCATGAGCTCGCCGGGCGTGAAGTACTCGCCCTCGACGCCCGACGCGGAGATCTGCACGCTCGCGCCGCGCGGGTTGTGGCCGGTGAAGGTCTTGGTGCCGGAGCGACGCACCCACACGGGGTTGCTCGGACCGGCCGTCGTCTCGATCGCCATGGACACATCGTCGCACCCGTTGCCGCCGCGCGTGGGGAGCGTCGCCTGGGCGGGAACGCCTAGCGTTGTCCGGCATGTCCGAGTTCCCCTGGGTATCGTCAGATCGGCTCTGCTCCTCTTCGCCTTGAATGGTGGTCCTGTGACCTCTCTGCTCCAGTTCCTGCTGCCGCTCGCGCTCGCGGTGGCCGTCTCGCCCGTCGCGGTGTTCGGGGTGATCCGGATGACGCTCGCGGCGCCCGTGTCGATGGCGCCCGACTGGGGGTTCCTCACGGGCTGGTTCGTGGGGCTGCTCGGCGTGGTGAGCCTCGCGTCCGCGGTGGCTGCGCTGCTGACCGGGTCGCTCACCGGGCGCGCGTACTACGTGGTGGGCGGGCTGCTGTTCCTCGCGCTCGGCGCGCTCGCGTGGAACCTCGCGCTGCGGCGCTGGCGTGCGCGGCCGCGGCCGGGGGAGCCCGCGCGCTGGCCGTCCTGGGTGGCCGGTGCCGCCGATGCTGACCCCGCCAAGGCCAGCGGCCTGGGTTTCGCGCTCGCGGCGCTCGACCTGAAGAACCTGGCCCTGGGTGCCTCGGCAGGCGTCTATCTCGCGCTCACGCGCGTGAGCTTCGGGACGATCGCCCTGGGGATCCTCGCCTACGTGCTGGCGGCGAGCGCCGCGCTGCTCGTGGTCACCGTGGGGTTCCGGCTTGCCCGACGGCGGGTCGAGGCGCCGCTGGGCCGGCTCGCTGAGGGGCTCGAGCTGAACCTGGGCGGGGTCGAGTCTGTGGCGCTGCTCGTGGCCGGTGGGACGCTCGTGGGGGCGGGGCTCGCGGCGTTGTTCTGAGCTGTAGCTGTCTCTGGTTGTGTGGCGGAGGGTCGGTCGCTCGTGGGCGGCCGGCCCTTCGTCATGCGTGAGGCGGTGCGGGGCCGGAGTCCCGAAGACTTAGTGGCGCATGGCGCAACAAACGCTTCCGGCCTCCCTCTTGACAGCGATACGTCAACGATATATCGTTAGCGTGTCGATACAGAGTGAGGCTCATCAGAGGGCGTGAGGTAACCGCCCCGAGCCGCACGTGTCGCCCGGCAGGCCGGTCCAGGCCGCCGGAAGCTCCCACCAAGGAGACACCCCATGCGAAACGCATCCTTCAACCAGCCCCGCCGGCAGCGCCCGGCAACCTTCGGCCCCCGCGCGGAGGCCCAGTTCACCGTCGACCTCACCACCGGACCCGTCCGGGGCGGTCGGCGCCACCACGACGAGTTCGGTCACGGCCACGACGGGGGCCGCGGCGGACGCGGCGGACGTGGCCGCGGTCGCGGCTTCGGGTCCGACGACGACGCCTCCCGTGGCGAGCCCGGCCGCGGAGGCCGCCGTCGTGAGGGCTTCACGCCTGACGGCGCGGACTTCGGCCTCGAGCGTGGCGGCCGTGGTGGCCGCGGACGCGGTCCGGGCTTCGGCCCGGGTGGCCGCGGTCGTGGCCCCGGCGGCCCGCGCGGTCGCGGCCGTGGTCGCGCCGCCCGCGGCGACGTCCGCTCCGCGATCCTCCTGCTCCTGACCGAGCAGCCGATGCACGGCTACCAGATCATCCAGGAGATCACCGAGCGTTCGAACGGCGCCTGGACGCCGAGCCCTGGCGCGGTCTACCCCGCGATCGGGCTCCTCACGGACGAGGGCCTCGTGGCCACGACGGCGGACGGCGGACGCAACCTTGCCTCGCTGACCGACGCTGGCCGCGAGTACGTCGAGGGCAACCGAGCGACGCTCGGCACCCCCTGGGACGACGCCGCCGCCCACGCCCCCCACCGCCGCCACGAGCTGCGCTCCGGGGTCGAGGCCCTGGCCGACGCCGTCCGCCAGGTGGCCCGCGTCGGCTCGGAGGCCCAGGCCACGGCCGCCCTCACGGTCCTCGAGCAGGCCCGCCGCGAGGTCTACCTGATCCTCGCCGACGCCGGTTCCACCGGGCCCGACGACGACGCCCCCGCGGCCGACTCGGCCACACCCACCGACTGACCGGCCGGGTGGCCCTGGGCGCGTGAGTCCCAGGGCCGCCCGCCGTCGGCCCCAGCACGGCCTCCTGCCGTCAACCACTCAAGGTGTGCGGTTTCTGACGCTATCCGTCAGGAACCGCACACCTTGTGTTGTCGGGGCCGCCCCCGGGTGAGCGAACGGGCTCGGGCGAGCGTGGCTCAGGCCTTCTTCACGACGCTGGACTTGAGCTGCATCTGGCCGAACCCGTCGACCTTGCAGTCGATGTCGTGGCCGTCCACGCCGTCGACCCGCCGCACACTCGCGTGGCCACGACGACGAACATCCGTCACCGCTGGCTCAGTTCTCGTCGGAGAGCCGGTGAAAGGCGCCGTCGAACTCGCCTGACGCAAGGAGGTCGGTGATGACGTCCACCATGACTCGGATCCCGGGTTCGCGAACGATGAGCCCATCCGGGCTCCAGAAGCATCGGCCGCCGGCCGCTTCGCCGGTGCCCTCCCAGACCTTCATGAGGCGGTCCACCTCGGCGAGAGAGAAGATCGTCGCGCTCCAGCGAGAGCCATCGAGCAGCCGGATCTCAACATCCACGTTGCGGACCTCATCAAGCGCCTCCTCGGGGGCCAGCCGGAAGCGCGCCTCGAAGTCGTCGGCGGCGACGTGGTACCAAGGGCCGTCCCAGGTGCCGTCGGTCGGGAACTGGCTCTTCGTGCTCGTCATGCCACGATTATCGCGACCCAGGAGGCGCCCCGAGGCACGAATTCACGGAACCGCGCGTCAACCGTCTCGCCGTCGGCATTGACAGTTTCCCTGAGCCTGTGAGCTCTAGGGGTTGACCCAACCATCCACCAGTCGCCCCTCAACCCTCTTCTACAGGAGATCGAGGGTGGCGAGTCTCTCGGTGTAGGTGACATCACCAAACTTGTCCAGCACGACGAGGGAGTCCCCATCGAGGCGAAGTTCTTTGAACTGAGGTGCAAAGACGATCTCATCGGGCTCGGTCATCAATATCTCCCGGCTCAAGAGCCCGACCCCCTCTCTATAGAGCACCAGGTTCAAGTGGAAGGCGTCGACAGTCAGGTTGCACTCAAGTGCACACTTGACGCCCAACTCCTTGAGTGTGATCGTCTTGAACGTCCAGCGATTCGAGAAGCCACCAGCCCGGAACTCTTCCAGTCTCTCGAGCAAGTCGTTCGCTGGGACTCGATGCTGCTCTTGGCACTTCTTGATTCCTGATCGGATCATCTCGAGAAAGAACGTGTTCAGTTGATCCTTCTCGAGGGTCCGATACTCTTCCTC
>JAAYZM010000531.1 GCA_012514835.1 Actinomycetales bacterium | reverse complement strand
GTGGACCTGTGCCGCCTCGCGGGCCTCGAGGAGGTCGCCGCGATCGCGGAGCTCGTGCACGACGACGGCACCATGATGCGACTGCCCGCAGCCGCGCAGCTCGCGCACCGTGACGGCCTCGTGCTCGTCACGATCGCCCAGCTCGTCGCGTGGCGCCGCGAGCACGGGGACCTGCCCGGGGCTGCGCCGTCGGACACGCCCCGCCTGCCCCGCGTCGAGCGCACGTCTGAGGCCGCCCTCCCCACGAAGCACGGTGACCTGCGCGTGCACGGCTTCCGGGACCTGCGCACGGGTGCGGCGCACGCCGCCCTCGTGTCTGAGGTCGCGTGGCAGGACGCCCCGCTCGTGCGCGTGCACTCCGAGTGCCTCACGGGCGACGCGTTCGGCTCGCTGCGCTGCGACTGCGGCCCCCAGCTCGACGCGGCGATCGCCCGGGTCGCGCGTGAGGGCGGCGTGGTGGTCTACCTGCGCGGGCACGAGGGGCGGGGGATCGGCCTGCTCGGCAAGATCGACGCGTACGCGCTCCAGGACGCCGGGCGGGACACGATCGACGCGAACCTCGAGCTCGGCTGGCCTGTGGACCGGCGCGAGTACGGTGCGGCCGCGGCGATCCTGCGCGAGCTCGGCATCGAGCGCGTGCGCCTCATGACCAACAACCCCGCGAAGGTCGCGGGCCTCCAGGCCGACGGCGTGGCCGTGATCGAGACCGCACCGCTCGAGGTGGGTCGAGGCCCGGAGAACGAGCACTACCTGCGCACTAAGGCCGAGCGCATGGGGCACTGGCTCTCCGGCTTCGCCGAGACGAACGACGACGACGGCGCCCCCAGCACCACCGCATCCCAGGAGGAGACCCGATGAGCGGAGCAGGAAGCCCCACCCTCGAGCTGGACGGCCGCGGGCTGCGCGTCGTGGTCGTCGCCGCGAGCTGGCACACCCAGGTCATGGACGGCCTCGTCGCGGGGGCCCTGCGCGGCCTCGACGCGGCACAGGTCACGAACTTCGAGGTCATCCGCGTGCCGGGCTTATTCGAGCTTCCCGTCGTCGCACAGGCCGCGGCCCGTGCGGGTGCGGACGCCGTCGTGGCCCTCGGTGTGGTGATCCGTGGCGGCACGCCGCACTTCGAGTACGTGTGCTCCGCGGCCACGGACGGCCTCAACCAGGTGGCTCTGACCACGGGCGTCCCCGTGGGCTTCGGCCTCCTGACGTGCGACGACGACGCCCAGGCCCTCGACCGCGCCGGGCTCCCCGGCTCGAGCGAGGACAAGGGCCGCGAGGCCGTCGAGGCCGCCGTCGCGACCGCCCTCGTGCTGCGTGACCTGGCCCCCGCGGACGCCGCGGACGGCCAGTGACTCCGAGGGCCTAGGCTTGCCTCCCGTGAAGACCTTCGAGTCCCTGTTCGCCGAGCTCTCCGAGAAGGCGCAGTCGCGCCCTGCCGACTCCGGCACCGTCAAGGCCCTCGACGCCGGCGTGCACACGATCGGCAAGAAGGTGCTCGAGGAGGCCGCCGAGGCCTGGATGGCGGCGGAGTTCCAGAGCGACGAGGAGACGGCCGAGGAGATCGCCCAGCTCCTGTACCACGCGCAGGTGCTCATGATCGCCCGAGGCCTGACCCTCAATGACGTCTACCGCTACCTGTGAGCCCCACGATGCTTCGAGTTGCCGTCCCCAACAAGGGGTCCCTGTCC
>JAAYZM010000530.1 GCA_012514835.1 Actinomycetales bacterium | reverse complement strand
CACGCACCGCACAGCTCGGCGCACTTGCCGGCGTAGGTGCCCTCGCGCTCGGGGATGATCTGGAACTTGTTGGTGTGCCAGGGGATCATGTCCTTCTTGTAGAGGAAGGCCGGAACCCAGAACGAGTGGATGACGTCGCGCGAGTCGAGGACGATCTCGACGCGCTCGTCCACCGGGAGGTACAGCGTGGGCAGCGTCGCCTCCGCGCTGCCGCTGCCGATGTCCTCGGCGTGCACGCCGGCCTCGTGGACGTCGTCGTCGACGTAGTTGAAGTCCCAGCTCCACTGCTTGCCGATGACCTGGACGGTGACGTCCGGCGTCTGCGAGACGTCCTCGATCTCCGCCATGTCCCGCGCCGTGTAGTAGAAGAACACGCCCACCATGAGGAAGGGCAGCACGACGTACATGATCTCGAGCGGCACGTGGTACCGGAGCTGGACCGGGAGGCGCTCGTCACCCTTGCGCTTGCGGTACACGACGACGCACCAGATCATCAGGCCCCACGTGATCGCCCCCACGATGAGGAGCGTGATCCACGCGTTGACCCACAGGTCGGTGATCCGGCCCGTCTGGTTGGTGACCTGTCCGTCTTCGTAGCCGGGCATCCAGCCGCGCTGCACGACGGGCGCGCAGCCGGCGAGCACGACGGAGATCGCCGCGACGACGGCCAGCAGCCGCGCCGTCCCGCGGGCCCGGTGGGGGGTGGGTACCTGCAAGTCCAGACCTCTCCAGTACCGTCCCGGGACCGTGGGTCGTGCGGGGGCACGACCTCACCCGGGACCATCGTCCTGTGTCCTGGTCAGCCTAGCGCCGTTTCGCGCTCCCATCGCCCAGACCACGCCCGGAAGATGACACCCGTGTCGCTTCTTCGCGCGCGCTAGCGTGGTCCTGTGACCAGCACCTCCTCGCCCCGCGTGCTCCTCGAGGCGGCGGGGCACGCACCATGGCACCCAGCCGCCCGCGAGGCGTTCTCCGGACTCGTTGACCAGGGCTGGGCCGACCCCCGCAGGCTGTCCGCAGAGGGTCGCCGCGCACGCCTCCTGCTCGAGGCGGCCCGCGAGTCCCTCGCTGCGGGTCTGGGCGCGCGCACGGACGAGGTCCGCCTCACCGCGTCCCACACGCAGTCGCTGCACGCCGCCGTGCGCGGCGTGGTGCGGGGCCGACGGCGGTCCGGCGCCACCGTCCTCGCGAGCGCCGTCGAGCGTGCGGCGGTCCTCGCGGCCGGACGTTTCGCGGGCGAGCTCGAGACCGTGGCCGTCGACGCGTTCGGACGGGTGGATGCGGCCGCGATGGCCGCACGCCTCGCGGGTCAGGGATCGACGGGTCAGGAAGCGGCAGGGCAGGGAGGCGTCGCGCTCGCCGCGCTCCAGCACGCGAACGGTGAGGTCGGCACGGTCCAGCCGGTCGAGGAGGTCGGTGCCGCGGCACGCGACGCTGGCGTGCCGCTCCTCGTCGACGCGGGGTCGAGCCTCGGCCACGTGCCCGCGCCCTCGACGTGGGACCTGCTCGCGGCGAACCCCGGGGACTGGGGTGGCCCGAGCGGGGTGGGGGTCCTCGCGGTGCGCCCGCGCGTGCGCTGGAGCCCGGACTGGCCTGAGGACGAGGACGAGTGGTTCCCGGGCGGTGTCTCGGTCCCCGCGGCCTTCGCGGCGGCCGCGGCGCTCGATGCGGCACTCGCCGACCGTCGCGAGTCAGAGGTCCGGCGCCGCCGTCAGGTCGCACGGATCCGCGCGCGCGTCGCGGCCGAGGTGCCCGACGTGGACGTCGTCGGCGACCCCGAGGACCGCCTCCCGCACGTGGTGACCTTCTCGTGCCTGTACGTGGACGGCGAGGCACTCACGAGCGCCCTCGACCGGGAAGGTTTCGCGGTCGCGTCGGGCTCGGCGTGCACGTCGGGCGCCGAGGAGCCCTCGCACGTCCTCGCGGCGATGGGTGCGCTCACGCACGGCAACGTGCGTCTCGCTCTGCACCGGAGCGTCACGGACGAGGACGTCGAGCGCTTCTGCGACGTGCTCCCGGGTGTCGTGGCGCGGGTGCGTGACCTGCTCGGGGCGCAGGGACTGTGAACGCCCCGGGTCCTGGAGGCGTGGTCGACGCGCGCGGGCTGCGGTGCCCGATCCCCGTCCTGCGGCTCGCGAAGGCCGCGGCGGGCGCCGCCGACGGCGCGGAGATCGAGGTCTGGGCGACGGACCCGGCCGCGGAGCCGGACATCCGGGCATGGGCGCGGATGCGGGGCCACACGTTCCTCGGTGCGGCCCCGCTCGAAGCCACCAAGCACGACGACGACGGCGACCACCGGGCCGCCGTCGTCGTCAAGGTGCGTGTGTCGCGGTCTACGTGAAGGAGCCGCCGCAGGCGCACGAGCTGCCCGCGTTGGGGTTGTCGATCGTGAAGCACTGCTTCTCGATCGTGTCCGCGAAGTCGATCACGGCACCCTCGAGGTAGGGGACGCTCATCTTGTCGACCACGACCTCGACGCCGTCGTAGTCGCGCGTCACGTCTCCGTCGAGCAGGCGCTCGTCGAAGTAGAGCTGGTAGATGAGGCCAGAGCAGCCACCCGGCTGCACGGCGACGCGCAGACGCAGGTCGTCGCGGCCCTCCTGCTCGAGGAGGCTACGGACCTTGCCAGCCGCGAAGTCGGTCAGGTTCACGCCGTGCGTGGCGGTCTCGACAGTCTCGGACATGCTTGCTCCAGTTCGCTGCTGCGCCCGGGGGCGCCGGTTCGTCCCTAGGGTACGCCCTGCCCAACGCGCTAGTGAGACCAGTTCTTCCCGAGGCGTGCCGCCCGGGCCTCGAGCGTGCCGACCGGGTCGGCGAGCGCCGCGGCCACCTGCGCAGGGTCCTCCGCGACGGCGTACACGGCGCTGAGCCCCGCGGCGGCCCACTCGCGTCGCCCCATCTCGACCTGACCAGCGAGCCCGATCGTCGGGCGCGCCGCCGCGAGTCCCGCCTCCGCGACGGCCTGGACCACCTTGCCGCGCAGCGACTGCCAGTCGAGCTTGCCTTCTCCTGTCACCACGAGGTCCGCACGCGCGACACGCTCCGCCAGGCCCACGGCCTGGGTGACGAGCCGCGCACCCGGCACGAGGCGAGCGCCGAGGAGCGCGAGCCCGAAGCCCGTGCCCCCACCCGCACCGGCGCCGGGCGTCGCGGCGAGCCGTGCGCTCCCCCGGTTCCCGCCGTGGGAGTGGCCGTGCCCGTCGTCGGACGTCGTGCTCACGAGGGGGAGGTGGCGCGCGCGGGGCGGTCCGTCGGTCTCGATCACGTCTTGCGCGAGGTGCGCGAAGCTCCCGAGCGCGCGTTCGAGGTGCTGCGCCTGCTCGGGGGTCGCCCCCTTCTGCTCCGCGAAGCCCGCGCTCGCGCCGTGCAGTCCGAGGAGGGGGACGTCGACGTCGACGGCGGCCACGAGGTCGATGTGCGCGAGCTCGCGAGCAAGATCCCCGAGGCCGCCGAGCGCGTCCCTAGTGACGCCGTCCAGGGCACCTCCACCGTCGCGCAAGGGTGAGCCGTCCCAGCCACCGAGTCCCGCGATCAGCCCGGCCCCGCCGTCGTTCGTGGCCGTCCCCCCGACGCCTACCACCACGCGCCGCGCACCCGTGCCGACTGCGGCACGCACGAGCTCGCCGAGCCCGTAGGTGCTCGTGCGGGTCGGGTCGCGGTCGGCGGGTGCGACGAGGGCCAGTCCAGCGGCCTCGGCCGACTCGACGTAGGCCGTCCCCTCGACGAGCAGGACGGTCGCGGGGACGGGCTCACCGAGCGGGCCCGAGACGGTGACCGAGCCGAGCTCTCCTCCGAGCGCCTCGTGCAGCACGGCCACGAAACCGGGGCCGCCGTCGGACAGCGGGCACCGCTCGATCTCGTCCCCGGGTGCGGCGAGCGCCCACCCCCGCGCGATCGCCTCGGCGGCCTGCGGGGCGCTGAGGGTGCCGGAGAAGCAGTCGGGGGCCACGAGGACGCGCATGGGTCCATCCTCGCAGGGCGCGCCACCCGCGACGTGCACCTGAGAGGTCCCTCGGCGTCAAGGGCGCGGGCCTCACTGTGCGCTGCGAGACCAGGATCACCGGTCCGGCTTGCCACGGTGGCGCCAGCATGCGGACACTGCGCTGCGGGCCGTGTCCAGAACGTCCACCATGAGCAGATCCGGACCCGGGCCCTGGTGATCCCAGAGCCTCCCGAGGAGACGACCACACCCCGAACAACGACGCCGCGCACGGCCCGCTCGCCGCGCGCGCAGTTCGCCTCGTCCCGAAGGAGGGGCTCGATGCCCCCGTCTCCCATCCCGGTCGCCCCGGCCGACCCGACCACGGCGCTCGTGCGAGCCCGCACCACCTCGCTCTCCACGTGGCAGCACACCGCGTCCGACTCCTTCGTCCCGCTCGCCGTGCACTCGGACCGGCCGCGCGAGTTCCGCGCCGACCTCGTGGGCTGCGTGAGCGACGGGGTGCTCTTCTCGACCATCTCCGCGAGCGCGCACGCGGTCGAGCGGGGCCT
>JAAYZM010000529.1 GCA_012514835.1 Actinomycetales bacterium | reverse complement strand
GGGCGCTCATCGGCCTCGGGGCCGGGATCCTCATCCCCAACCAGGTGGCGGCGCTGCTGATCTCCGTCGGCGTCGCGTGGATCGTCGAGCCGGTCGCGGGGCTCGCCCTGAGCTTCCTCGACTGGGGCGCCGACGTGGCCAAGTTCTTCCCCTCGTCCGCCACCCAGGCGATCGTCAGCGGCGTGGACACGTCGATGGGACAGATGGACCAGCTCGAGTGGTGGGCAGGCGCCCTCGTCCTCGCGGCCTACGCCGCGGTCCTCGCCGGCATCGGCACGATGCTCACGGTGCGCAAGGACATCAGCTGACCCACCCCGCGCCGTGACCACGGGACCGTCCTCCGAGCGAAGGGGGGCGGTCCCGTCGTCGTGACCACGCTGGCTGAGGAGCGAGGAACGAGCCTCGAAGCCAGGTCTCCGGCTCGCTCGTGCTCTACCCCACGCCTTGGGGTAGAGCACGAGCGTCGCCAAGACGCGGGCTGAGGAGCGAGGAACGAGCCCACGCGGGCTGAGGAGCGAGGAACGAGCCCACGCGGGCTGAGGAGCGAGGAACGAGCCTCGAAGCCAGGTCTCGAGGCTCGGGCGCGGGCGCCCTCGCACCTCGACCGGCGTGGGACGGGTGGCCGTGCATGGCCTTCGTCACGTTAGGCTTGCCCAGAGGGGTCCGCGCTGACTTCGGGCCCCGTATCGCGACTGTGACGAAAGAGGCGTATGCGCCGTGCCTGACCCCCAGGATGGCTCCGTGTCCCTGAACGACTTCGGCCCGAACGAGTGGCTCGTCGACGAGCTGTACCAGCAGTACAAGAAGGACCGAAACCTCGTCGACAAGGCGTGGTGGGACTTCTTCGAGGACTACACGCCCGGCCAGGGGGGCGACAGCAACGGGGTGAGTGCGAAGGGGGATGCCCCCGCCGCGAAGAGCGAGCCGGCGCAGGCCGAGCCCAAGAAGGCCGAGCCGAACGCTGAGCCCAAGAAGGCCGAGCCGAAGGCTGAGCCCAAGAAGGCCGAGCCGGCCGAGGCCACGAAGGCCGAGCCGAAGACGGCAGAGGCGAAGAAGGCGGAGCCCGCCAAGGCCGAGCCGAAGAAGGCGGAGCCCAAGAAGGCGGAGGCCAAGCCGGCCGCCGAGGAGGCCGACGAGCCCGAGGACGTGCACACCCCCCTTCGCGGTGCTGCTGCCCGCGTCGTGACCAACATGGAGGCCTCGCTCGAGGTCCCGGTCGCGACCTCCGTGCGCGCCGTCCCGGCGAAGCTGCTCATCGACAACCGCATCGTCATCAACAACCACCTCAAGCGCAGCCGCGGTGGCAAGATCTCGTTCACCCACCTCATCGGCTACGCGCTCATCAAGGCGTTGCGCGCGATGCCGGAGATGAACGTCGGCTACACGACGAATGAGAAGGGCAAGCCCGTCGTCATCCAGCCCGCGCACATCGGGCTGAGCATCGCCATCGACCTGCAAAAGGACGACGGCACCCGCCAGCTGCTCGTGCCCGTGGTCAAGCCGGCCGACGACATGGACTTCATGCAGTTCTGGCGGGCCTACGAGGCCGTGGTCACGAAGGCGCGCGACGGCAAGCTGACCGTCGAGGACTTCCAGGGCGCGACGATGTCGCTGACCAACCCCGGCGGCATCGGCACCGTCCACTCGATCCCGCGCCTGATGAAGGGCCTCGGCGCGATCATCGGCGTCGGCGCCCTCGACTACCCGGCCGAGTGGCAGGGCGCGAGCAACGACACCCTCAACCGCAACGCGGTCTCCAAGATCCTCACCCTCACCTCGACCTACGACCACCGCATCATCCAGGGTGCGCAGTCCGGCGAGTTCCTGCGAGTCGTCCACCAGTTCCTGCTGGGCGCCGAGGGCTTCTACGACGAGATCTTCGCCAGCCTGCGCATCCCCTACGAGCCGGTGCGCTGGGTCCAGGACATCTCGACGACGCACGACGACGACATCAACAAGGTCGCGCGCGTGCAGGAGCTCATCCACTCCTACCGGGTGCGCGGCCACCTCATGGCCGACATCAACCCGCTGGAGTACAAGCAGCGCCACCACGAGGACCTCGACATCACCTCGCACGGCCTGACGCTGTGGGACCTCGAGCGCCACTTCGCCACCGGCGGTTTCGGCGGCGAGCCCTTCCTCAAGCTGCGCAAGATCCTC
>JAAYZM010000528.1 GCA_012514835.1 Actinomycetales bacterium | reverse complement strand
TAGGCACGCGAGTCATCCCTTGACCGAACCTTGGAGGAGCGCCACCACGAACTGCTTCTGGAAGATCGCGAAGACGAGGATCGTGGGCAGCATGATGAGCAGAGCACCGGCGGAGAGCAGCACGATGTCCGTGCCGTACTGGCCCTGGAAGGCACCGAGCGCGCCGGCGACGGTCCGCATGAGCGGTTCGTCCATCATGACCAGCGCGATCATGAACTGGTTCCACGTCCACAGCGAGTACAGGACGACGAGCGTCGTGATCGCGGGTCGGGCGAGCGGCAGGTGGATGAGGCGCAGGGCCTTCCACCACCCGGCCCCGTCCATCTCGGCCGCCTCGGTGAGCTCCTTCGGCACGCCCATGAAGTGCGCGCGCATCCAGAACACGCCGAACGGAAGGTACAGGGCCACGAGCGGCATCGCTATCGCGAGCCTCGTGTTGAGCAGTCCCGCGTCCTTCATGAGGTGGTAGAGCGGCACGATGAGCGACTCGAACGGGATCGTCAGGCCGAGCAGGAGCACGAGGAAGGCCACGCCGCCGTAGGGCACGCGCAGGACGACGATCCCGTAGGCCGCCGCCGTCGCGAGGGCGAGCCCCGCGGGCACGACCATGAGCACGAGGATGAGGCTCGAGCCCATGAGCGTGGGCAGCTTCGACATCTCGAAGGCCGTGATGAAGTTGCCCCACTGGGGGTTGGTGGGGACCTGGATGCCGGTCGGGTTCGAGCCGGCGGGCTGGAGCGCCGCCGAGAGCATGCCGATGAACGGCAGCAGCGTGAACACGACGAGCATCGCCAGGACGATGCGGCCGAGCCAGAGCTCGGACCGGGACGAACGCGCGCCGCTCATGGCCGCTCCCTCATGATGCGCTGCAACGGCAGGACGAGGGCGAGGACGAGGACCATGAGGACAACACCCATGGCGGACGCCGCACCGACGCGGGCCTGGTTGAACGCGAGCTGATAGATGTCGACGCCGGGGACCATGGTCGAGCCACCCGGACCGCCGAGCGTCATCGTGTAGACGACGTCAAAGTTGGCGAGCGCCGCGATGAGCGTGACCGTGAGGCACACCGTCAGCTCGCCGCGCACCCCGGGCAGGGTCACGGCGAAGAACTCCCGGATCGGGCCCGCGCCGTCCACCCGGGCGGCGTCATACAGCGACGGGTCGATCTTGGTCATGCCCGCGCTCAGCAGCATCGTGCACAGGCCGATCAGCACCCATGTGCCCACGATCCCGATGGCGGGCAGGGCGAACGTGAAGTCCGCGAGCCACGCCCGGGTGATCGAGCCGAGCCCGATCGCGCTGAGGAGCTGGTTGATCGCGCCGTCGGACGAGTAGAGCCACGTCCACGCGATGCCGGCCCCGACGAGGGGCACGACCTGGGGCAGGAAGAGGATCGTCTGCGAGGCCCGCGAGGCCCGCGAGTTGAGTCCCCGGATCAGCGTCGCGGCGATGAGGCCCAGCGCGATCGACAGGAACGAGTAGAAGAAGATGAGCTTGAAGGCGTTGAGCAGCGCGGTGACGCGACGCGGGTCGCTGAAGACCTCGGCGTAGTTCGCGAGCCCCACCCACTGGGCCTCTCCGATGCCGTTCCAGCTGTAGAACGAGTACTGCACGGACTTCGCGAGGGACTGCAGCGTGAAGAAGGCGAAGACGGCGAGGGCGGGCAGGACGAAGATCCACGCGGCCCAGGGACCGCGCCGCTCCCCGCTGCGGCGCTTGGTGCGGCGGCTGCCGCCGGCGGCAGGGCGGGTGCCCTGCGCGCCGGCGGCGACCTGGACGGGGACAGTCACCGGCCGAGCTCCGTCTCGTACGCCTGCTGGATGTGCGCTGCGAAGTCCTCCGGGGTCATGCGACCCGTGATGAGGAGCTGCAGGTCCGGTCCAGCGTGGAGGTGAGGATGCCTGCCGTGGCGTTACCGAGGAAGTCGATCGCGCCGTCGCTGTTCGCGACCGCTGCCGCACCGGCGAGGGTCTCGTTGATGACGGAGCCCTCGGGGGCGACGGGCGGGGCGAGGTCGGCCGGGCCACCGGGCGTGGAGCCGGTGTACTCGAGCACGATCTGACGGGCCTTGGCGTCGGTGT
>JAAYZM010000527.1 GCA_012514835.1 Actinomycetales bacterium | reverse complement strand
GGCGGCCCGCTTCGCAGAAGCGATCCGCGGTTCGAAGACCGTGTTCTGGAACGGCCCCATGGGCGTGTTCGAGTTCGAGGCGTTCGCTGGCGGCACCCGTGCCGTCGCCCAGGCCATGTCAGACTCCGAGGGCTTCTCCATCGTGGGTGGCGGCGACTCTGCCGCCGCCGTGCGCCGCCTCGGCTTCGACGAGGCCAAGTTCGGCCACATCTCCACCGGTGGCGGTGCGAGCCTGGAGTTCCTCGAGGGCAAGGAGCTCCCGGGGATCGCCGTCCTCGAGGGCTGACCCACCACACCTGACCGAAAGGCACCCATGGCTACGAGCCGTACCCCGCTCATGGCGGGCAACTGGAAGATGAACCTCGACCACCACCAGGCGGTCCATGTGCTGCAGAAGCTCGCGTGGCTGCTCGGGGACGCGAAGCACGACTTCGCCGACGTCGAGGTCGTGGTGGTCCCGCCGTTCACGGACCTGCGCTCCGTGCAGACCCTCGTGGACGCGGACAAGCTCGAGATCGGCTACGGCGCGCAGGACGTCTCGGCGTTCGCCGACGGCGCCCGCACGGGGGAGATCTCGCCGGTCTTCCTCGCGAAGCTCGGCGTGAAGTACGCCGTCGTCGGCCACTCCGAGCGCCGTGAGTACCACGGTGAGACGGACGCCGTGGTCGCCGCGAAGGCGCTCTCGGCCCTGGGCCAGGGCATCACGCCCATCGTGTGCGTCGGTGAGGGCCTCGAGGTCCGTAAGGCCGGCGAGCACGTCGAGTACACGCTCGCGCAGCTCGAGGGTTCGCTCGAGGGCCTCTCGGCAGAGCAGGCGAAGACCGTCGTCGTCGCCTACGAGCCCGTGTGGGCCATCGGCACCGGCGAGGTCGCGACCCCCGAGGACGCCCAGGAGGTGTGCGCAGCCATCCGCGGCAAGCTCGCGGAGCTGTTCTCGCCGGAGGTCGCCGCGGCCGTGCGCGTCCTCTACGGCGGCTCGGTGAAGTCCGGCAACGTCGCGGCCATCATGGCCAAGACGGACGTCGACGGCGCACTCGTGGGCGGGGCGAGCCTCGACCCCGAGGAGTTCGCCAAGATCGCCCGCTACAAGTCGCACGCCGTCGGCCTGTGACCCCTTCCGCCGTCGGGCAGGTCCCCTCGTGGGACCTGCCCGACGGCGGTGGTGTTAGGTCCTGACGGGTCCTATCGCTTACCCTTGACTGCGGCGCCGACCAGCGGCGTCGCCGATCGAACCAGAACGGGACTTTCGTGGAATTCCTGCGCATCGCCTGCCTCGTCGTGCTCGTGCTGACGAGCCTGCTCGCCATCCCGCTCGTGCTCATGCACAAGGGACGTGGCGGTGGCCTCTCCGACATGTTCGGTGGCGGCATGTCGAGCGGTGCCGGTAGCTCGGGTGTGGCCGAGCGGAACCTGAACCGCATCACGGTCTCCACGGCCGTCATCTGGAGCATCTGCATCGTCCTGCTGGGCCTCATCCAGCGCGTGAACGGCTGAGGGGGAACCGTGGCCGGTGGTGGAAGTGCGATCAGGGGCTCGCGCGTCGGTGCCGGGCCCATGGGCGAGGCCGAGCGCGGCGAGAGCGCTCCCCGCGTCTGGATCTCCTACTGGTGCGCGAACGGTCACGAGACGCGTCCCAGCTTCGCCGAGGAGGGTGCCCACGAGGCCCCCGCGCTGTGGGACTGCCCGCGGTGCGGCTTCCCGGCGGGCCAGGACCGTGCGAACCCGCCGTCGCCTCAGCGCAACGAGCCCTACAAGACGCACCTCGCGTACGTGAAGGAGCGTCGCTCCGAGACCGACGGTGACGCGATCCTCGAAGAGGCCCTCGCGGCCCTCCGCGCACGCCGCGGCGGCTGAAGCCTTTCGCAGAAGACCCCCGCAGCACCTCGGTGCGCGGGGGTCTTCGGCGTCTGGAGCGGCTGGTCAGCCGGCCGCGGGGGTGGCGGCGGAGACGTCGAGGAGCCAGAGCGTGAGGGTCTGGCCGACGGCGGAAACCGCGGGGATCTCCTCGACCGGGGCGCCCTCGAACGCCCGCTGGACGGCGGGGGCCTTCTCCGCACCCGCGACGATGAGCCATACCTCGACCGCGCCGCGCAGCGCGTCGAAGGTCAGCGAGGTGCGCTGCGGTGGCGGCTTGGGGGAGCCGTGCACGCCGACGACGGTCCCGCCGGCCCCGAGCGCTTCGTGGCCCGGGAACAGCGAGGCGACGTGCCCGTCGGGCCCCATGCCGAGGAGCACGACGTCGAACACCGGGAGTGGCGCGCCCTCGGGGGCGTGCGCGGCGAGCTCACGGGCGTAGGCCGCGGCACTGTCCTCGGGAGTCCCGACCGCGTCGCTGGGCGCCGGCATCGGGTGGACGTTGTCCGCGGGGAGCGCGTCGAGCGCGTCGAGGAGGGCGTCGCGCGCCTGGGTCTCGTTGCGTTCGGGGTCGCCTGTGGGCAGGAACCGCTCGTCGCCCCACCACACGTGCACCGTGGACCAGTCCACGGCATGGCGCACGGGGCTGTGAGCCACCGCCGCGAGCGAGGCGATGCCGACGGTGCCGCCCGTGAGCACGAGGTGGACGGTCTCCTGGACGGACTGCAGGTCCACGAGCCGCGTGAGCAGCCGCGCGGCGACCGCCTCGGCGAGGACCTCGGCATCGGGGTGGACCAGTGCGGTCCGGACGCCGCTCACAGCCCCACCCTCGCGAGTCCCTTGGTGAGCACGCGGCCGTACACCTCGTCCGGGTCGAGCCGACGGAGCTCCTCGGCGAGGCACTCGTTGAGCTGACGCAGGGGGAGCGAGAGCCGACGGTCAGGAGAGTCGGTCTGGCGGATCGTGACGGTCTTGCCGTCGGGACGGGCGAGCTCGATGAGGGTCTCGCCGATCCAGATGCGCACCCCGGTGACACCGTCGACGCCGCGACGCCGCACGATCTCGGTGGGCACGCGCAGCTGCTCGGCGAGCCAGGCAGCGAGGAGGTCGACGGACGTGTGCTTGCCGTCGCCCTCGACCTCGGCGCGGGTGATCTTGCCGCCCGGGTTCTCGTCGAGCGCCGCCGCGAGGAGTCCGCGCCACAGCGTGATGCGGGTCCACGCGAGGTCGGTGTCGCCGGCCTCGTAGCCGCCGCGGAGGGACTGGAGCGTGTCGAGCGGCTTGGCGCACGTCGTGGAGTCCGTGATGCGGCGCTGGGCCATCGCACCGACCGCGTCGTCCGCGGGGCGCTCGGGTGCCTCGCCCGGCCACCACACGACGATGGGCGCGTCCGGGAGCAGGAGCGGGATGACGAGCGTGTCGAGGTGCTCGAGCAGCTCGCCCTGAGGCTGCAGGACGACGACCTCGCTCGCGCCTGCGTCACCACCGACGCGGATCTGCGCGTCGAGCGACGTGGACCGGCGTCGGCCCGAGGTCGAGATGGCGAGCACCCGGCACGGGTGCTCGCGGCTCGCGTCGTTCGCCGCGGCGATCGCGTCCTCGAGCTCGTCGTCGCTCGCCTCGATGACGAGCGTGAGCACGCGCCCGAGGGCGACGGCGCCGCCCTCGTCGCGCAGGCGCACGAGCCGCTTGTTGACGGCGCTCGTGGTGGTCTGGGGCAGGTCGATGATCATGGGCGCCGCCACGTCCTTCCGTCGCGCGCGAGCATCTCGTCAGCGGAGTCGGGTCCCCACGTGCCGGAGCGGTACGCGTCGGGCTGGCCCTTGCTCGCCCAGTGCTCGGTCACGGGGTCGAGGATCTGCCACGAGAGCTCGACCTCCTCGTGCCGCGGGAACAGCGGGGGGTCGCCGAGCAGCACGTCGAGGATGAGGCGTTCGTAAGCCTCGGGGGAGGACTCGGTGAACGCGTGGCCGTACCCGAAGTCCATCGTGACGTCCCGGACCTCCATCTG
>JAAYZM010000526.1 GCA_012514835.1 Actinomycetales bacterium | reverse complement strand
GCACGATCTCGGCCGCGGCGATCGTCACGATCGCCAGGTAGTCGCCCCGCAGGCGCAGCGTCGGCATGCCGAGCAGGAGCGCGAACAGCGTCGAGGCCGCGAGGCCAACGAGCAGCCCCATCGCGGCCGAGTGACCCGCGAGCGTCGTGATGGCGAAGCCGTACGCGCCGATGAGCATGAAGCCGGCCTGGCCCATGTTGAGCAGGCCCGTCAGGCCGAAGTGCACGTTGAGGCCGATCGCTGCGATCGCGTAGGCCGCGGTGACGGGGTTGAACAGCTCGCCGATGACGTTGGCGAGGATTCGGGTGAAGTCCATCTGTTGCCTTCCGTCAGCCGATGCGCTCCGCGCGGCCCAGGATGCCCTGGGGTCGCACGAGCAGGACGAGGATGAGGATCACCAGCGCGCCGGCGTACCGCAGGTCGGACGGGATGACGAGGGACGACATCTCAGCGACCAGGCCGATGACGATCGATCCGACGAGCGCACCGAAGGCGGTGCCGAGCCCGCCGAGCGTCACGGCCGCGAACATCAGGAGCAGGATCGTGCCGCCCATGTTCCACGAGGTGACGTTGAAGTACAGGCCGATGAGCACACCGCCGAGCGCGGCGAGCCCGGCGCCCACCACCCACACGAGCCGGATGATGCGCTCCACGTTGATGCCCGAGGCCGCGGCGAGGGCCGGGTTGTCCGCGACGGCTCGTGTGGCCCGTCCCGTCCACGTGCGTTGCAGGAAGTACGCGACACCGCCGAGGGCGAGGAGCGCGATCGCGGTGGACAGGATCGACTGGTGGGCGATGATCACGCCCCCGACGTTGATCGACGTCGGCGTCGCGATCGTGATGCGCATCCGGCCGCCGCCGAAGAAGAACTGGAAGGAGTACTGCAGGGCCATCGAGAGGCCGATCGTGATGATCATGAGCTGCACGGGGCCCATGCCGCGCTTGCGCAGCGGTTTCCAGATGCCCGCGTCCTGCGCATACCCGGACAGGGCTCCGACGAGGACGGCGAGCACGCCGGCGAGGAGCAGCGGCATGTTCATCAGCTGGGCGAACACGTAGGCGGCGAGCGCACCGAGGGTCACCTGCTCGCCGTGCGAGAACGAGCTGAGCCCCGTGGTGCCGTAGATGAGCGACAGGCCCACCGAGGCGAGGGCGAGCAAGAGCCCGAAGATGATGCCCGAGGTGAACTGCTGGGCCACCCGCGGGAAGGTGATGCTGCCAGGGCGGCCCGAGTCCTCGACGCCCGCCTCGGCGTCCTCGGGAGCGGTCGTCTCGGTGCCGGGGTCCGACGGCGAGCCGCTCGGCCCGGGTGACGGCGCGGCCGTCGGGGACCCGAGGGGGAAGAGCGCCGCCCCAGTAGCTCCGAGGTCTGCCACCACGGTGCGTGGGTTGTCCGCGGGGTTGCGCAGCGTCTCACCCGCCGGGAGGGTCGACTCGTCGAGCGTGACCGTGTACTCCCCGTCGGCCGTGACGGCGACCGACCAGCGGCCGTCATCGTCGGTGGTCGCCTCGCCGGTGAAGCCCTGGCCCTCGACGGTGATCGTCACACCCACAGCAGGATCGCCGCCCGCGGTGCGGATGCGGCCCTGGATGCAGGCGGTTGACGAGTCGGGGACGCACTGGTCCCCGTCGGCCGCGGCGGCAGGCGGGACCCACCAGGCGCACAGCATGAGGGCGAGGAACAGGATCACCAGCGCTGCTCGGACGTGGGCGGGGCGGACCCCGTGCACCGCAGCACCGTGCACCGCAACCTCCTCGTATGGCGGGACCGAG
>JAAYZM010000525.1 GCA_012514835.1 Actinomycetales bacterium | reverse complement strand
GCGGGGTCGAGGGTGGTGCCGCCTGCCGCGGCCACCTCGATCGCGCGCACGAGCGTGTGCGAGTCCGTCGAGGACGTCTTGGACAGGTAGCTCCACCCGGACGCGACGTCGGGCGGGAGGTCGAGCAGCAGATCCATCGCGTCGTGCGCGGACAGCAGCAGGATCCCGATGTCCGGGTGCTTGCGCCGCAGGGTCACCCCCAGCGCGATGCCGTTGCCGTCCGGCAGGTCGATGTCGAGCACCGCCACGTCGATCCTCTCGGTGGCCAACGCGCGGTTCGCGTCGCTCACGGTGGCGCACGACGCGGCCACGGTCAGCGAGTCCTCGGAGCCGAGCGCGACCTCGAGCATGCTGCGGAACAGCGGCTGATCCTCGATGATCGCCACACGGATGGGTTGGGCCCCGGGGGACCGCTCGAAATCCTGCACGTGCAATTCCTATCACCTGCCGGTGACGTGCCGATAGAAGTGATGTACTTCTTCACACGGTGGCGTGAGCACCCAGGCATCGAAGGACCACATGACGACGACGGACAGGGCGGGGGCGAGGCCGTCCTCGTCGAACCTGCGCGTGCTGCTGTTGTCCAGCTCTGCGCTCTTGCTCGTGTTCGCGGTGGGTGCGTCGCTCCAGTTCGAGTTCGTGATCCGCGAGTTCTTCGAGCTGGGGTTCCCGAGGCGGCTCCCGCAGCGGCTGACCGCGAACTTCACGTCGGTGGGAGTCAACGCCGTCCTGCTGTGGGCGTTCCGGGTCCATATCGTGGAGCGCGGCAAGTGGGGCATCGCGGGTGCGCTCGCGGCGGGTGGCGCGGCGGGTCTGGCGCGGGTGGTGATCCAGCTCGTGTTCGACCTGCACCCGGACGGGTCGACGATGATCTGGACCACCGAGCTCGTACTCGCGTGGCTCGCGGCGGGCACGTCCAACGTGGTGGCGCTCACTCACATGTGGACGCGGCGCCGGGCTCAGGAGCAGGCGCGCGTGGCCGCGACGAACGAGCTGCACGTCCACTACGCCTTGCAGGCGCTCGCGCACGAGGAGATCCGGGTGCGCCGCGAGGTCGCCGAGGGCCTGCACGGCTCATTGCAGCAGCGCCTCGTACTGATCGCGCGTCGCATCGAGGAGGTCCTGGGTCACCTCGAGCAACGTGAGGTGTCCGACGCCGACGTCGCCCAGCTCCGCAGCGCCGTGGCGGAGATGGAGGTCGCGCGCGAGGGTGACGTGCGCGAGATGAGCCGACTGCTCTACCCGGACGCGATCGAGATCGGGATGGTCCCGGCGGTGCGCAGCCTCCTGGGGAGGCTGCCCACCATGATCGGCACGCGCCTCGTGGTGTCCGACGCCGTGCGCCGGCTCGATGACCCCGCGGCGCCGGCCCTGAGCCAGACCGAGCGGTTGCTCGCCGTGCGAGTGGTGGAGGAGTCCGTGACGAACGCGCTGCGCCACGGCGGGGCCACTCGCCTCGACGTGGTGATCCGCGAGGAGGCCGGCCGTCTGCAGATCGTGG
>JAAYZM010000524.1 GCA_012514835.1 Actinomycetales bacterium | reverse complement strand
GAGGCGGGAGTTGGCGGCGGCGAGGCGGGTGCGCGGGGTGACGTCGGGCACGAGGGCGGAGCTCGAGCCGTCCGCGAACACCTCGGCCGTGCAGAGCACGAGGAGGAGTGCCAGGAGGACCGGCATGGTGAGCGCCCCGGCCGCGGCGGCGAGGGCCGCGCCCCCGAACACGGCGATCCGCACGCACGTCGCGACCACGAGGATGCGCACGCGGTCGTGGCGGTCGATGAGCAGGCCCGCCACGAGCCCGAACAACAGCCAGGGGGCGGTGAGTGCGGCGGTGAGGAGGGAGATCTGCCCGGGCGAGCTCGTGAGCGTGAGCGCGTAGAGGGGGATGCCCACGAGGAGGATGCCGTCGGCGAGGTTGGACAGGCCGGAGAACGCGAAGAGGTGGGCGAAGCGCGCGCCGAGCGCTTCGCGGGGCGTGGTCGCAGGGTCGGTCTCGAGGCGGGTCGCGGGGTCGGTGCGGGTCATGGCGTCTCCGATACGCTGATGGCAAGAGTTCTATGCAGAGGTTTCTTTGCAAAGATAGGTGTGCAGATGTCTCTTGGCAACCCCTCAGCGCCAGAAAGTTCTCCGGCGACCCCGGCGAAGGGCGCGGCGGCCGCGCACGCGGAGGCCAACCAGATCGGCCCCGAGGCGCTCAAGGCGTACGCCCACCCGCTGCGGATGGCGATCCTGCGCTACCTCCACGACCACGGCACCGCGACGTCCACCACGCTCGCGCAGCACCTCGGCGAGTCCACGGGGCAGACCAGCTATCACCTGCGCCAGCTCGCCAAGCACGGACTCGTCGAGGACGTCCCCGAGCGCGGGACGGGTCGCGAGCGCTGGTGGCGCTCCCGCTCCACCAACGTGGGCCTCGAGACGATGCTCACGGACAAGGCCACGGCGCACGCCGCGAACGTGCTGCTCAGCGAGATGCTGAGCGAGCGCACGGCGACGCTCGGGCGCTGGCTCTCGACGCTGTCCTCGTTCGAGGACCCCGCGCGGCTCGCCGCGGACCCGATCGCCCGCAACGCCCTGCACTCCCAGTCCACGCTCCTGCTCACGGCGGACGAGCTCGAGGAGCTCAGCGAGACGCTCGCGGACACGATCACCGAGTTCGCGGACCGCGTCCGCGGCCGCTTCGACGACGGCGCCCCCGAGGGCGCGGTGCGCGTGCGCGCCTACATCGACGTGTTCCCGCTCCCCGACGACGATCCCCCGGCACCCTCGTGAGGGCACCGGGGGATCGATCGGCCTGACTGTTCGCCGTCGGACCCGTTACTCGCCGTCGGCCCCGGTCTTGGCCGTGGCCTTCATGCCCGCGGCGGCCTCGCGCGCGGCGGCGTGCCGTGCGCCGATGTACCCGAAGGTCATCGCGGGGCCGATCGTCGCGCCCGGTCCCGGGTACGTGCGCCCCATGACGGACGCGGACGAGTTGCCCGCGGCGTAGAGGCCCTCGATCACGGTGCCGTCCTCGCGCAGCACGCGCGCGTGCTCGTCGGTGAGGAGCCCGCCCTTGGTGCCGAGGTCGCCCGGCCACACCTTGATGGCGTAGAACGGCGGCTTGGACACGGCGCCCAGGTTGGGGTTCGGCTTGACGCGCGGGTCGGAGTAGACGCGGTCGTAGGCGCTGTTGCCGCGCGCGAAGTCCTCGTCCACGCCCGTGCGGGCGAACTCGGCGAACCGGCGCGCGGTCTCCTGCAGGCCGGCGGGGTCCACCCCGATCTTGTCCGCGAGCTCCGCGAGGGAGTCCGCCTTGGTGAAGAACCCGGACTCGATCATCTTCTTGGGCGTCATGCCCGGCAGCGCCATGCCGAACGGGTACCAGGCGCGGTGGCGCGAGTCGATGATGAGGTAGGCCGGGATGGCCGGGACCTCGGCGTCGCGCTCGTACTGGTGGTGGCCCGCGTCCACGTAGGACTCGGACTCGTTCATGAAGCGCTTGCCGCTCGAGTCCACGATGAACCCGTGGGGCAGCGAGCGCTCGGCGAGCAGGAACTGGGCGTTGCCGTTCGGCATGATCACCGAGGGCCCCCACCAGGCGTCGTCCATGAGTGCCGTCGCGGCGCCGACGGCGATCCCCGCCTCGATGGGCGTGCCGATGTCGCCGGGGTTGGCGCTCGTCCACTCGGTGCCGATCGGGTGCGGGTGGTGCTCCTGGCGCATCTGCTCGTTGTGGGCGAAGCCGCCCGCCGCGAGCATCACGCCGTGGCGCGCACCGACCCGGCGGCGCTTGCCCTCACGCTCGATGACGGCACCCAGGACGGCGCCGTCGTCGTCGGTGATCAGCTCGACCAGCGCGGTCTCGAGCCACACGCCCACCTTGCGCTCGAGCGCGGCGTGGAGCAGCTGGCCCATGAGGGCGTTGCCGAGGCCCACGCGCTTCTTGCCCACGAGGAGCGGCAGCAGGGTCTGGAAACCGACCACGTTCGCGGCGGTGAGGAAGCCCTTGAGGG
>JAAYZM010000523.1 GCA_012514835.1 Actinomycetales bacterium | reverse complement strand
GCGGCCTCGCGCAGCGCGAGGAAGAGTCGCACCTCCTCGGGCGGCACGGACTGGCCCTCGGCGTACGCGTCGACGTTCGCGGGGACGAGCACGGTGCCGGGCTCGGCGAGCAGCGGGAGGCCGATGTCGGTGCCGCCGAACACCTCGCGCGCGAGCGTGCCCGCACCCTGGCCCACCTGGAGCCCGAACACGGCCGAGCCGAGACGGCGCAGCAGCACGTCGGGCCCGGTGGCGCCACCGGGCAGCCCCGGCAGCCCCTCACCGCCGGAGAAGGGGTCGAGACCTTCGGGGAGCTGATCGCGCAGCGCCTCGGCGAACGCCGAGGACATCGAGGCCGCGACGGGCTCGGTGAGGATCCGCCACGTGGGCAGGGTCGCCTCGACCCACTCCGAGCGGCTCCATGCGCGGGCGGGACCACCGGCCGGGGGCAGGTCCGTCGCCGCGTCGAGCCACAGCTCCGCGACGGCGAGCGCTTGCGTGGCCGTGCGGGCGCGCCCCTCGCCGATCGACGGGTCACCGCCTTCCACGGCGGCCTGGCGGGCGACGTCGTGCGCCACGCCCCAGTTCACGGGGTCGTCGCCGGACGCCGCGAGCATGCGCTGCACCTGCGCCACCATCGCCTGGAGCGTGGCCGGGTCGCTCGGCATCCCGGCGGACGCGGCGAGCGCACCGAGGTCCGCGCCCTGGGCGCGCAGCTCGCGCAGGACCTCCCGGCCGTCGGTACCCAGGATCGACCCGAACAGCTCCGCGAGCCGTTCCTCCTCGGGGGAACCCTCCTCGGGCAGCTCCCAGCCTGCGTTCTCGCCCATCGGGGCCTCCACTCGTCCGGTGTGCGCCCACGGTAACCACGTGGGGGCACGTTCCCCCAGGGCGCGGGGCCCAGGTTCGCTCTCGGCGCACTCGCACCGACCGTCAGGCGCGTGAGGGATGATGACGTGGTGCCAGAGCGAGCGAACACCGTGCCCGACGGCGAGAACGACACCGAGCTGTTGCTCGAACCTGACGGCGAAGACGTCCCCGAGGTGCCTCCTGCCTCGCGCCGGGCACTGCTCGGGGCCGTCTCCGGCTTCGTCACCGTGCTCGGCCTCGCCGTGCTCGCCGTGATGCCAGCGCCCTACACGTCCTCGGCGCCCGGGCCCACGTTCGACACCCTCGGCGAGACCGCGAACGGGCCGCTCATCGAGGTCTCGGGAACCCAGACCTTCGCGTCGTCGGGGCAGCTGCGGCTGACCACCGTCGCGTTCGCGGGCTCGCGCGAGCGTCAGCTCGACCTCGTCACGGTGCTGCGCGGCTGGGCGTCCCCGAAGATCACGATCGACCCCGTCGAGCGGTTCTTCCCCGTGTCCACGGGCGAGACGGACCGTCAGGAGCAGAACCGCCAGGAGATGACCACGTCGCAAGAGAACGCGACGGTCGCCGCGCTCACGGAGCTCGGGATCGAGGTCCCCGCGACGATCACCGTCGAGGAGCCGATCGAGGGCACGGGCGCCGTCGGCGTGCTGCTCCCCAAGGACCAGATCGCCTCGATCAACGGCACGCCCGTGGTCACGTACCGCGACATGTCGGACGCGCTCCTCGCCGCGGGAGCGGGCTCGACCGTCGAGGTGGGGGTGCTGCGCGGCGGCGAGGCGACCACGGTGGACGTCGTCGCGGGGGAGAGGCCTGACGGGTCCGCGCTGCTCGGCGTGTGGGTTGACCCCGACTTCGAGTTCCCGTTCGACGTGACCATCCAGGTGGACGACGTGGGCGGGTCGAGCGCCGGCACGATGTTCGCCCTCGGGATCCTCGACCTCCTCACGCCCGAGGACGAGGCGGACGGTCACGTCATCGCGGGCACCGGCACGATCGACCTCGACGGCAACGTCGGGGCGATCAGCGGGATCCGCCAGAAGATGATCGGCGCGGTGCGCGACGGCGCGACGAGCTTCCTCGCCCCGACGCTCAACTGCGAGGGAGTGGTCGGCAACGTGCCCGAGGGCCTCGACGTGTTCGCGATCAGCACGCTCTCCGACGCGCGCGCGGCAGTCGAGGCGATCGGTGCGGGAGAGACGTCGGGCCTGCCCACCTGCTAGTCGTGGGAACCTAGAGCGGTGCGCGCTCGTTGGAACGAGCGCACCAGACCGCCATCCTCCCGAGACGACGAGGTCATCCCGCCGTGTCCAACGCTTCCGTACGCGTCCCGTCCCAGCCCAGACGCCGCAGCCCCTTGGGGGTGACGGTGGCCGTGCTGGCCGCCGTCGTCGTGCTCGTCCTCGTGCTGGCCCAGGTGTGGACGGAGGTGCTCTGGTACGACCAGCTCGGCTTCATCGAGGTGCTGCGCACCGAGTGGTTCACACGTGGTGCGCTCTTCGTGCTCGGCGGGGCGATCATGGCCGCCGCCGTGTGGTCGAGCCTCGCGATCGGGTACCGGTCGCGGCCCGTCTACGCGCCGTCGAGCCCCGAGCAGGTCAACCTCGACCAGTACCGCGAGGCCGTCGAGCCGCTGCGCCGCCTCGTGACCTTCGCTGCGCCGGCCGTCCTCGGCTTCTTCGCCGGTGTCGCGGCCTCGCAGCAGTGGGAGACGATCCAGCTGTGGATCAACGCGGTCCCGTTCGGTGAGGTGGACCCCGAGTTCGGGCTCGACCTGTCCTTCTTCGTGTTCGTGCTGCCGGGCCTGCGGTTCATCGTCTCCTTCCTCATGGCCGTGGTGGTGCTCTCCGCGATCATCGCGGTCGCGACCCACTACCTGTACGGGGGCCTGCGGGCGACGGGCGGGGACGGCGACCTCACCACGAAGCCGGCCCGCATCCACCTCGCGACGCTCGGCGCGGTGCTCATGCTCCTGATCGCCGCGAACCAGTGGCTCGACCGGTACTCGCTGCTCACCAAGTCCGGGACGCGGATCGACGGCGCGACCTACGCGGACGTCAACGCCGTGCTGCCCTCGAAGGCGATCCTCACGGGCGTCGCGGTGCTCGTGGCCATCATGTTCGCGATCGCGGCGGTGCGAGGCACGTGGCGCCTGCCCGTGATCGGCATCGGGCTCATGGTCGTCTCGGCCGTGGTGATCGGTGGCATCTACCCCGCGATCGTGCAGCGCTTCCAGGTGACCCCGAACGCCCAGGAGCTCGAGCGCGAGTTCTACCAGCGCAACATCGACGCGACGAAGACGGCCTTCGGCCTCGACGGTGTCGAGACGATCCCGTACCAGGCGACCACGGAGGCCGTGGCGGGGGCGCTCGCGGACGACGCCGAGCCCACGGCGTCGATCCGCCTGCTCGACCCGACGATCGTCTCCAACGCGTTCCGTCAGCTCCAGCAGAACAAGCAGTACTACAACTTCGCGGACTCGCTCTCGGTGGACCGGTACGTCATCGACGGTGAGTCCCGGGACACCGTGATCGCGGCGCGCGAGCTCAACCTCGGCGGCCTCGACGCCCGGAACTGGGTCAACGACCACACGGTCTTCACGCACGGCTTCGGCGTCGTGGCGGCCTACGGCAACACGACCACCGTGGACGGCCAGCCGGCGTTCTACGAGCGCGACATCCCCTCGGTGGGTGGGCTCGGGGAGTACGAGGAGCGCATCTACTTCGGCCAGAACTCGCCCAGCTACTCGATCGTGGGTGCGCCCGAGGGGCGTGGGAACTGGGAGCTCGACTACCCGGACGACGCAGCAGGCGGTCAGGTCAACACGACCTTCCCCACGAGCGAGGTCTCGGCCGGGCCCGACGTCGGCAACGCGTGGAACAAGCTCCTGTATGCCCTGAAGTTCGGTGACGAGGAGATCCTGTTCTCCGAGCGCGTCACGAGCGAGTCGCAGATCCTCTACGACCGCGACCCGCGTGCGCGCGTCGCCAAGGTGGCCCCGTACCTGACGCTCGACCAGCGCGTGTACCCCGCCGTCGCGGACGGTCGGATCAAGTGGATCATCGACGGGTACACGACCACGGACGCGTACCCGTACGCGACCGCGCGGTCGCTCGACGAGGCGACCACGGACTCCCTCACGCAGAGCTCTGACGCGATCGCGGGCCTGCTGCCCGAGATGGTCAACTACATCCGCAACTCGGTGAAGGCCACGGTCGACGCCTACGACGGTTCCGTGACGCTCTACGCGTGGGACGACCAGGACCCCGTGCTGCAGGCATGGGCGAACGTGTTCGACACCTCGCTGCGCCCGATGTCGGAGATCTCGGGCGAGCTCATGAGCCACTTCCGGTACCCGGAGGACCTCTTCAAGGTCCAGCGCGAGCTGCTCTCGCGCTACCACGTGGAGGACGCGACGGAGTTCTTCGGTGGCCAGGACTTCTGGCAGACCCCGGACGACCCGGTGAAGTCCGGCACGGTGCTCCAGCCGCCGTACTACCTGACACTCAAGATGCCCACGCAGGACGAGGCGACCTTCTCGCTCACGTCGAGCTACATCCCCGCGGGCACGTCGGGCCGCAACATCCTGACGGGCTTCCTCGCGGTCGACGCGGAGACGGGTGACACCGCGGGAGAGGTGCGCGAGGGCTACGGCCAGCTGCGCCTGCTCGAGCTGCCACGCAACTCGACGGTGCCCGGCCCGGGGCAGGTGCAGAACAACTTCGACGCCGACCCGGACGTGTCGACCACGCTGAACCTGTTGCGCTCGGGCAACTCGAACGTCCTGAGCGGCAACCTGCTCACGCTCCCCGTGGGCGGCGGTCTGCTCTACGTGCAGCCCGTCTACGTCCAGGCGTCCGAGGGCACGCGCTACCCGCTGCTGCAGAAGGTCCTCGTGGCCTTCGGCGACAAGATCGGGTTCGCGGACACGCTCGACGAGGCGCTCGACCAGGTGTTCGGCGGAGACTCCGGGGCCGACGCCGGTGACGCGGGCAACGAGTCGCCGACGCCGACGCCGACGCCGAGCCCGTCGCCCGAGCCCACGGACCCGCCCACCGCGGAGCCCACGGACCCGCCGACGGCCGAGCCGACGGACCCGCCGACTGCGGAGCCCACGGACCCGCCCGCGCCGGGTGACCCCAGGGCCGAGCTCGAGGCGGCGCTCGCCGACGCGGCACAGGCCATGCGTGACTCCGACGCGGCGCTCAAGGCCGGCGACTTCGCGGCCTACGGGGCGGCGCAAGAGCGGCTGACCGCGGCGATCGAGCGGGCCATCGCGGCGGAGGCAGCGCTCGACGCGAGCTGAACCAGATCGCCGCCGGCGGTGCTCCGCCGGCGGCGATTTGGTCAGGCCCGAACCGTCACGTAGACTGTTCAGGCCGACGCGGGGTGGAGCAGCTCGGTAGCTCGCCGGGCTCATAACCCGGAGGTCGCAGGTTCAAATCCTGCCCCCGCTACTCAAGAAATAGCAGGTCACAGGCCCTCTCGATCATCAGATCGAGGGGGCCTGTGCCGTTCCCCGGTGGCCGCTCAGAGCGCTCGCGCACGGTCACTCGGCGGGATCGGGCAGGCGCGCCTCGACCATGAACCCGGGGGACGGTGCCGCGCGCGGACCGTGCCGGAAGGTTCCCGAGCGCAGGTCGACCTGCTCGGCCAGCCCGCGCAGACCCAGCCCGGTCCCCGGTGCACCAGCAGCCCGAGGTGTCTGCTCGGCCCCCGGGGCGCCGTCGTCGTGCACCGTGACCACCACGTGCTCGTCCTGGCGCGCCACGCGCACCTCGACCCGGGCGCCGGGCGCGTGCTTGACGGCGTTCGTGAGCGCCTCGTGCACCACGCGCCACACCACGCCCGCCGCGGCGGGATCGCGCGGTACGTCGAGAAGCTCGAGCCGGGCGTCGAGGCCGTGCGACCGGGCGCGTGCCACGAGCAGCTCGAGCGCCGCCTCGTGGTCCTCGCCGGGTCCCGGGCCGAGCGCGCGCTCGAGGAGTGCGAGCTGTACGAGGGCGGCGTCTCCCGCGGCGGCCACGTCGTCGAGCGCCGTGCGCGCCGCGACCGGGTCCGCGGTGCGCTTCACGGTCGCCACGGAGGCGTGCAGCATCATGACGCCGATCGCCCCGCTCGCGACGTCGTGCAGGTCCCGTGCCACCGCGAGGCGCTCCTGCCCGACGGCGG
>JAAYZM010000522.1 GCA_012514835.1 Actinomycetales bacterium | reverse complement strand
TGATCCGCGTCCCGTTCGCCGGCGGCATCGGCGCTGTCGAGCACCACTCCGAAAGCCCCGAGGTGCTCTTCGCGCACACCGCCGGGTTACGCGTGGTCTCACCCGCGACGCCGCAAGACGCGTACGACATGATCCAGCAGGCCATCGCCTCGCCCGATCCCGTGCTGTTCCTTGAACCCAAGGCACGCTACTGGGACAAGGGCGAGGTGGACACGCGCCGCGTGGAGTCGCGACTCAGCGACGCCGACGCGTCCGCAGACTTGGGCGTGGCTCGTGTGGCGCGGCAAGGCGGCGACGTGACGCTCGTCGCGTACGGCCCCACCATGCGTGTGGCATTGCAGGCGGCCGATGTTGCGGCCAAGGAGGGCACCGAGGCCGAGGTCATCGACCTGCGGTCGATCTCCCCGCTCGACGCCGCGACCGTGATCCGGTCCGCCAAGAAGACCGGTCGCGTGGTCATCGTGCACGAGGCTCCCGCGGCATACGGCCCCGGTGCCGAACTCTCCGCACGCGTCACCGAAGAGGCGTTCTTTCACCTCGATGCGCCCGTGCTGCGCGTGGGCAGCTTCCACACGCCGTACCCTGGCGCCAAGTTCGAGCACGACTACCTGCCCAGCCTCGACCGCGTCCTCGACGCCGTCGATCGCGTGATGGCTCACTGAGGAGGCCCCGATGCCTACGTTCGAACAGTTCAAGATGCCCGATGCGGGTGAGGGTCTGACCGAAGCCGACATCGTCACGTGGCGAGTCGCTGAAGGCGACACCGTCGAGGTGAATCAGCCCCTGGTGGAGGTCGAGACCGCCAAGTCGCTCGTCGAGCTGCCGAGCCCCTTCACGGGCGTGGTCGCCGAGATCCTCGTCCCCGTGGGCCGCACCGTCGAGGTCGGCACGCCCATCATCGTGATCGACACCGACCCGCACGGGGAGGCGGCGCCTTCCGCCGACGGCGGGGAGCGGGCGGCGAGCGAGTCCGAGGGGGCCGACGACGGCGCTCCCTCGGCCGATGCTGACTCTTCCGGTGCCGTGCTCGTGGGCTACGGCACGGTCGAGGCCGGTTCGGCCCGGCGCCCCCGCCGGGGAGTGACGGGTCCGACGGCGGACGATGGGCCGGTCAGCCCAGCAACGCAGCCCGCGGGCGGGTCGCCGTCGGCCACGAGCGCCCCGTCGGCGGGCGTTGGTGGGGCGAACCTCCAGGGTGCGCCGTCGTCGGCCCCCTCCCCCGCGACCCCTGGTTCGGTGCGTGCCCTCGCGAAGCCGCCCGTGCGCAAGCTCGCGCGCGAGCTGGGCGTCGACCTCGACTCGGTCACGCCCACGGGCCCCGGCGGGATCGTGACGCGCGAGGACGTGCTCGCCCACGCGCGTGCCGCCGAGCCGCGCGCGCTCGCGACCTACCCGGGTGACGACCAGCCATGGCTCGCGAGCGGCTCGGTGTCCCCGGACGGCCGCCAGACGCGTGTGCCCGTGAAGTCGGTGCGCAAGCGCACGGCCGAGGCGATGGTCTCGAGCGCGTTCACCGCGCCGCACGTCACGGTGTTCCACACGGTCGACGTCACGAAGGCCATGCGTCTCGTGGCCCGGTTGCGTGAGGACCGCGAGTTCGCCGACGTGCGGGTCACGCCGTTGCTGATCGTCGCGAAGGCGCTACTGCTCGCGGTGCACCGTCACCCCGAGATCAACGCCTCGTGGGACGAGGAGTCGCGCGAGATAGTCTACAAGCACTACGTGAACCTGGGTATTGCGGCCGCGACGCCGCGCGGGCTCGTGGTGCCGAACGTCAAGGACGCGCACCGCATGACGCTCAAGGAGCTCGCCGAGGCGCTCACGCACCTGACGCTGACGGCGCGCGCGGGCAAGACCTCGCCGAGCGACCTCTCGGACGGGACGATCACGATCACCAACGTGGGCGCGTTCGGCATCGACACCGGCACGCCGATCCTCAACCCGGGCGAGGCGGCGATCCTCGCGTTCGGTGCGGTGCGCGAGCAGCCGTGGGTCCACAAGGGCAAGATCAAGGTGCGTCAGGTCACCCAGCTCGCGCTGAGCTTCGACCACCGGCTCGTGGACGGAGAGCTCGGTTCACGGGTGCTGGCCGACGTCGCGAAGATCCTTGAGGACCCGTCCCAGTTCATGGTCTGGGCGTAGTAGAGCATAGAGGTCATGTTGCGCCAAGACCGTTGACACTGTGATCGCCGTGGCGATACCGTCCCAAACAGCCGAGGATCGGGTGTTCCGCGGAACAGGGGAGGCGCAAGATGCTTCATCGAACAACCTTGATGATGTTAGGCGCTGTGTCGCTCGCTCTGACGAGTCTGGCACCGTCGTTCGCGGGCGACGAGGTCGATGGGGATCAGGCGTCCGGATGGACGACAAAGCAGGTGAGCGGTGAAGGCTACTCCTTTGACATCTCACGTGCGGAGAATCTCCAGATGGCGAGACAGCTGGCAAGAGACTATGACACGTCGGTGAGCGAGGCGATCGAACAGTATGCTTGGCAGCTCGACTTCATCGACTTCGTCGACATGCTCCGGGAGAGAGCTAGTGACAGTTTTGTCTCAGCGGAGATCCTCTCGTACAAGTCGACGCCCAGGGCTTGGATTGCATTTTCGCGTACTCCACCGGTGTGGATCGACGGTGCGATACGCGACCTCGGAATTCCCTTGGAAGTGCGGTACAAGGAGGGGGTGTTGACTGAGAGGGAACAGGAGCGACTCGTTCCCGAGGTCCATTACGCGCTGTCCTCAACGCCAGGCATCAGTGTTGAGTCGACAAGCATTGATCCGCTGACGAGCGAGGTCAGAGTACTATTCTATGTAGAGTCGGAGCAGCGTACCGCCGCGATCTTGTCGCTCGCGGAGAGAGCAGTTTCACTTCGAGATTCGGACTCGCATTTCTCAGTAGTACTCTTGGAGAGCGAGACGACAAGATCAGTGCTTGACAGTAATGTTCGCGGCGGAGGGCAGTTGCGGAAACAGAGTGGCGAGACGGGGTGCACCTCGGGCTTTGCGGCAACACGCGCCGGTGAGAACGGCGTCCTAACTGCAAAGCACTGCACAGGTTCTGCATACGCCTACTACAGCGTCATCAACGGCAGCACCTACAACCTGACAGGGGCTCACACTACAAGTCACGACAGAGGCGATATTCGCTGGAAGAAGACGACAACCTCGATAACGAACTTCGTGCACAACCACAAGACTAATCACTCAAGCGGAGTTCGCGTGAACCAGACCAAGGGGTCCGTGGTGGGTCAGAACGTCGTACTCTTTGGTCGAACGTCGGGATATAAGGAAGACAAGGTGTACCGGTTGAACGTCTGTGGCGCGGCAGACTACTGCAATCTCACGGCTGTGACGAATTTCGTCTCGGCCAATGGCGATAGCGGCGGACCTTGGAGGACGGGAACTGCGGCGGTGGGGATCCACCATGGTAGAGCGAATGTCGACAACAAGCTCCGATCAATGTACACCCGAATCGGTGTGGCGAACACCGACCTTGGTGTGGTTGTCAGAACAACGCCATGAATCTGCGTAGAGGTTCTGGAGTCGAGACGCGGCGGCCTGCGTGTGACTCGACGCTCGCGGGTCTTGGCCTGGGTGGGCTGACTATTGTCGCGGTGATGGCACTTGGCGCGTGCTCGCCCTCAACCGACCCGGTGCGGCTCTCGATCGCTGAGCCGGACGCGGCGCAATGGGACGGGTCGATCGATGGGGATGTCGAGATTGATCCCTCGGGATGCGTCGTGCTCAGGGTAGGTGGCGAGGACTATGCGCGCATGCTGCTTGTGTGGCCGTCGGGAACCGAACGAGTTGAAGGTAGCCCGGGCGGAGTGACCTCGGTAGCGCACGGCGAGCTGTCGTTCGCCGCGCCTGTCACGCTGCGTGGTGGTTCGAGGCTGGAGATCGACGAGCACTTCTTCGGTGCTGATGACCCCCCCGAGAACTGCTCATACGACGAGGTGTTCCTGGTCGCGGGCTGGTAAGTGGAGTTGGCTAGACACCCATCGAGTTGCGTCGGCCGGCGTGGCTCCGCGAAGGCGCCGCCCTCGAGGCCCCGTCTCAGTTCATGGTCTGGGCGTAACAGAGCAGAGAGGTCACGCTGTGCCGAGTCGCGCGGATCACGCCATGATCCGCCGAACTGCTGTTGCGCCGTTCCTCGCCACAATGCTGCTCGCATCATGCGCCGCCCCCTCTGATCCAGTCGAGCTCATGGTCGCCGACCCTGATGCTCCGCACTGGGAAGCGCTGATGAGCGGGGAGATCGTCATCGATCCCTCGGCCTGCGTACTCATCGCGTGGGAAGGCCCTGAGGCGCCGCTTCTGGTGATCTGGCCCACGGGGACCGAGCGTGTCCCGGGTGACCCCGGTGGTGTCACGTCGAGCGAGTTCGGGTCGCTGTCCTTCGGCGGGACTGTCGAGCTCGGGGGCGGCGAGGGCTTCGACGGCGAGGAGGGCTTCTTCGGGGCGGCGCCTCCGCCCGAGGGCTGCGAGTACACCGGCGTCTTCCTCGTCTCCTCATGGTGATCATTCCCGGCGGCAGAGATTCCCCAGATCAAGGTCTGGGCCTGACGGTCCCAGTTCGGTCACGAGCCTTGCGCCCCACCCCACCGGGGGCGCTGGGATGGTCGCGTGCGCCGCACGGCGCCGGGAGGGGCTGGTGGCGATGACGGGGGTCCGACGGCGCGGAACGCTGATCGTGCTCGCCGTCGTGCTCGCGCTCGCGGGCTGCGCGCACGAGCCTGCCGAGAAGGTTCCGCTGTGGGAGCACCTTCTCTCAGACCCGCCCGGGCTCGAGGCCGACCCGCCGCAGAGCCTCGCCGAGCTCGTGGACTACTCCGAGCTCGTGGTGCGCGGCTCGGTCGTGAAGGTGCGCAAGGGCCCCACCGAGCGCTATGGCTCGGGCGACGCGCAGGCCGGGATCCAGGAGTCACGCTCCCCCCTCGGGCTCGAGACGGTGCGCGACCCCGCCGCGGGACACGTGCTCCCCGACGGAGTCAGCTCGCTCGACGACCTCGCCGCGCTCCTGCGCGGCTGAGCCTGCGCCTACCAGTTGGAGACGGGCGGGCCCCCGCCACCGTCACCGTCGCCGTCCTCCCCGTCGCCCTCGCCCTCACCGTCGCCGTCGCCCTCGGCCTGCTCCTCGGCGTCCTCGTTGCGCTGCTCGAGCTGCTCCTGGCGCTCGGCCTCCTCGCGGGCGGCGCGCTCCTCCTCGGTCTCGCCCGGCTCAGGCTGCTCACCGGGCTCCGGCTCGGGCTCGAAGGGGTCGCTCGCGGCCTCCTTCTCGATCTCCTGCCGGTCCTCGTTGGCCTCCTGGGCCTGCTCCTCGAGGCGCTCCTGCTCCTGCTCGCGCTGCTGCTGCTCCTGCTCGGCCTGCTCCTGCTCGGACTGGCTGGCCTCGGGCGGTGGCGGGGTCTGGCACGCCGGGTCGTTGATGGCCTCGGCCGCGTAGGCGAAGTACTCCGCGGCGAGGTACTGGTCGCGGGCGGCCCGGTCGAAACGGTCGTAGGAGCTGATCTCGACGTCGAGGTAGTCGAGCTCGAAGAGCGTGGCGTCGTAGGGCTCGCCCAGCAGGCGGGCGATCTCCGCCTCGCGCTGCGCGACGGCCCACTCGTACTCGGCCTCGGCGGACGCGACGAGGGCGTCGCCCTGGGCCTCGAGCACGAGCGAGCGGTTGGTCTGCACGTCGCAGCGGTGCTCCTCGGGGACCAGGCGGAGCGACTTGTCGAGGTTGACCTCGGCCAAGAACAGCAGGTCTTCGCGGTAGGCGGCGGTGCCGGTGTTGAAGTGCGCCTTCCACGGCTCGGCGATGTTAGGGCTCTGCATCTCCGAGAAGGTCTCGTACGCGTCCCAGTACTCCCCGGCCGCGTAGTGCGCCTCGGCGCGCGCGAACGTCGCGTTGAGCCGCGCGAAGTGGATGCCGTAGGAGAGCACGAAGATCGCGGGCACGAGGGACAGCCAGAACAGCAGCCGACGACGGCGCACGCGCGGCGGGGTCTCCTTGCGGGCGCGGCCCGGCGGCGGGCCCATCGGTCCCGTCGACCGCGCCGCAGCCTGCCGCTCTGCCTCGCGACGCTCGCGCTCGGCGCGCGCCCTGGCGCGACGCTCATCCTGGCGACGTCGGGACTTGCTGCGCAGGTCTCGGCGACTCAGCGGCTTCTTGCTCACCCTGCACCTCCACGCCGAAGTCGGGGGCGGGAACCGGCGAAGGCCCAAGCCGCGGCCTCCCACAGCAGCAGCACGCCGGCCCCGAGCGCCCACGGCCACACGAGGTCGCGGGTCGAGCGGATGTCGCCGCGCCCGTCGCCCGCAATCGCCTCGGGGTCGATGCCCGCCACGAGGTCCGCCGTCGGCCCTGGGCCTGCACGGTGCACATACCGAACGCCCAGCTGATCGGCGATCGCCCGGAGGTTGGCCTCGTCGATGCGGGACACGGCGGGTTCGCCGCCGTTGGCCGGGTCGGGGATCCACGCGGCGTCGGGCTGGTACGAGCCGTCGTAGGAGCGCATCTGACCGCCGGCCTCGGTGCCGTAGCCGAGTACCGCTCCGCCGTCGATCAGCCCGGCGAGGGGTGCGAAGGACGCGGGCTCACCCTCGGCCGTCTGCTCGCCGTCGGACAAGAAGAAGACGAGCCGCACGGACTTCGGTTCGCGCTTCGCGGCGTCCTCGAGCACGCGCTGCAGGATCGCGAGCGGGCGGTCGGTGAGGGTGCCCGTCGAGGAGCCCGTGACCTCTTGGGTGACGGTCTCGGCCCACGCGCGGACGGCGGTGCGGTCGCCGGTCAGGGGCAGCTGCGTGCCTGCCTCCCCCGCGAAGCCGATCACCGAGTAGCTCGCCCCGGGGATGTCCCCCGTGAGCGAGACGATGTCCAGGCGGGCGCCGTCGAGCCGGCGTCGCGACACGGTGGGCTCGGCCCCGGACGCGGGTGACAGCTCGGGGCCGGGCCCCCAGTCCTTGGCGGCCATCGAGCCCGTGCGGTCCACCACGAAGAACATCTGCACGGCCACGGCACCGGAGGACGGCTGGGTGACGACCTCGGCCGGGGTGCGCGCGATCACCGCCGCCACGGCCACGAGCAGGGCACGTCGCAACCACGTCACGGTCGAGCGACGCACGGCCGCCGCGAGACACCCGGCGAGCACGGGCATGCCCACGAGGAGCACGAGCCACAGGGGGATCACCTGGCGCCAGATCATGAGCGCAACCTCCAGCCCACGAGCAGCACGCCCAGCACCCCCAGCACGAGCCAGCGGATCAGGGAGTCATTCGCGTCCGTGCGCACACGCTCGGGCTCGGCCTCCATGTCCACCTCTTGGTAGGACTGCACGTCGGCGATGATCGCCTCGACGAGGGAGGGGTCGTCGAGCTCGAAGTACAGCCCGCCGGTTCGCTCCACCTCGGCACGGAACTCGAGCTTTTCGAGCTGGCCGGTGTAGCGCGGGTCGTCGCCGAAGAGGCCGTGGACCACGGCACCGCGGGAGATCGCCAGGTCCGTCGCTTGGGGCAGCGTGTAGACGGGCGAGCCGTAGATCGCGTTGTCCGTGGAGAAGATGATGGACCGCGAGCGCTCCGCGTCGAACTGGTCGAACAGCAGGATGCAGCTCGCGAGCCCGTCGCCGATCAGCGACGCTTCGTCCGGGATGCCGTCCACGCCCGCCACGAACTCCCAGTACGCCTCCGACGGGGGGTTGTCGAGGGCCCGGCGCCCCTCGCGGAGGCGCTCGCGCACGAGGTCGTAGTCGTCCGTGAGGGGGAAGATCGTGGCCGACGTCGAGTTGAACACCGACATCGCGATCCGCTCGCCCTCGAAGGAGTCCACGAGCTCGAGGAACGTGTCCGCGACCTGCGCCCCGAAGTCCGCCATGGACCCGGACACGTCGAGGCACAGCACGATGTCCCGGTTGGCGAGGATGCGGCTGCGCTCCTCGATCACCACGGGCTGTGCTGCGACGTTCGCCGCGACAAGGAGCGTTCCGCCGACGACGGCGAGGGCCGCGACCCGCCACGCCCGGTACCGCAGCACCCACGGGCGCACCGCGGGAGAGCGCCACAACGACTCGGTGTTCGCGACGGGCGCGCCGCTCGCGCGCCCACGGGGCAACAGCCACCCGAGAAGGAGGACGAGCGCGAGCGCGCCGAGCGCCGCCCACGGCAGCCAGGGCCATGTGAGCGCCGCGTACGTGGTGGTGCTCACCATTCCTGGATCACCCGCCGGGCCCGGAACAGGGAGTGGGACGGCTTGGCCGTCGAGGCGCGGGCGAACGAGGGGTAGGAGAGGTTCTTGAGGGTCTTCGCGAGGGGCGCGGTGAGGGAGACCCGGGCGGCGTCGGCGGCCGTGAACGTCTCCGCGTCGATCCCCGTGCGGACCTTCGTGAACTCGCGCATGACGTTGCGGATCTCGAGGTGGACCCCGCGCGCATCGAGCTCGCCGCGCTTGTGGCGGGCCTTGATCTCGTCGAGGCGGTCGATGTAGATGCCGCGCACGGCCGCCCACGGGTCCGAGCTGACCGGCGGCATGGTCGACGCGGGGCGCTTGCGGGCCTGCGAGGCGGGCTCGTCCTCGCCGGGGCGCTTGCGCGTGGACCAGAACAGCCACACGTACCAGCCTGCGAGCGCGAGGAGCATGACGGTCCCCACGAGGGTCCACACCCCCGAGTAGCCCACGGGGTCCACGAGCTCAACGGCCGGCACGGCGCAGCCTCCCGAGCATCGCGACGATCTCGTCGATCGTGTCGTCCGTGCCCTCGACCACCACGGAGTCGACGCCGAGCGCGCGCATCCGCGCCACCGTGGCCGCGTGCCGCTCCTCGCGCGCCCGCCCCACGGCCTCGCGCAGCTTGCGGCGTCCACGCAGGTAGGCGGGCAGCGAGCGACCCGTCTCGATGTCCCGCGCCGCGCCGCGCCCCACGCTCGCCACGGTGCGACCCCGCTCCCGCGCGGAGGACGCGCCCGTGAGCGCTCCGGGAGCACCGTCCGTGAGCTCCGCGCCGAAGGGATCGGCGTCGGCTACCTGGATCACCATGACCTCGTGGCGCGTGCGGACGCGGGCGAGTGCCTGCGCGTCGGCCTCCGTGGGCCGTGCCTCGTCCGTGACCACCGCCACGAGCGAGCGCCGCCTGGACGTGCGCAGCACCTGATCGAGCAGGCGCGCGAGGTCGCCCGCCGGGGCGTCCGGGTCGAAGGCCCGCTCCACGGTGCGCACGAGCACCTCGAGGTGCGCCTGGCCCGCGCGCGCCGGCATGCGGGTCAGCCGGCCCGCGTCACCCGCCATGAGGGACACCCGGTCGCCACGCACCTGGCCCAGGTGCGCCAGGACCGTGGTCGCGAACGCCGCGACGTCGGACTTGGGCTCCCCGCTCGCCGCCGTCGCGGCCATGTGCCGTCCCGTGTCCACCACCACGAGGAGCGTGATGTTGGACGTGGCGATGTACCGCTTGACCACGGGCGTGCCGGTGCGTGCGGACGCGTTCCAGTCGATGTCCCCGACGTCGTCCCCGGGCGCGTACTGGTGGAGGTCGTCGAAGTCCTGCCCGTGGCCCTTGTACACCGACCAGTGGCGCCCCTCGAGCAGCCCGGTCGCGCGACGCACGACGGGCAGCTGGAGGCGCGCCCTGATCTGGGTGAGCCGGGAGGCAGCTGGCATGGGCTCGCTCAGGGCACCGGGACGGCCGCGAACACGGCGTCGATGATCGCCTCGGGGGCCACGTTGTCCGCGAGCGCGTCGAACGTGCGCACGATCCGGTGCCGCAGCACGGAGTAGGCCAGGACGCGCACGTCGTCGGGCGTCGCGTGGGAGCGACCGTCCAGGAGGGCGACGGCCTGGGCCACGCGCATGAGGGCGATCGACCCGCGGGGGCTCGCCCCGACGCGCACGAGCTGCTCGAGCCCGGGCACCTGGACCGGCCCCTGCAGGCGCGTCGTGTTGACGATGTCCACGATGTACTTGCGCACGGACCCGTCCACGTAGACCTGGTCCACGAGGTCCTGCAGCCAGGACACCTCCTGGAGGGTCAGGGGCGTGCTCTTCAGGGGCGCGGACTGGCGGCCGTCGGAGATCCGGTTCAGGATCTCGACCTCCTCCGTGGGCTGCGGGTAGCTGATGACCTCCTTGATGAGGAAGCGGTCCATCTGGGCCTCGGGGAGCACGTACGTGCCCTCCTCCTCGATGGGGTTCTG
>JAAYZM010000521.1 GCA_012514835.1 Actinomycetales bacterium | reverse complement strand
CGGCCGAGCCACGCAGCGCCGTCGGCCCGGCGGGTGTTCCCGTCGTCGTCGCCCCGCGCCGGACCCCGGTGGTCTCCGTCGGGAGCGAGGCTCGGTTCGCGGAGCGTGCGCGCGCGCAGCGGGCGCGCACGTGGCGACGGGTCGCGTGGTGGGGCGGTTCCGCCGCGCTCGTGGGCGGTCTCGGCTGGCTCTTGCTCGGCAGCCCGGTCCTCGCGCTCGACCCCGAACGGGTGGTGGTCACGGGTGCGGGGACGGTCGTGCACCTCGAGGACGTCGCGGCCGTGGTCGACTCCGTGGCGGGCGTCCCGCTCCCGCGGCTCGACACGATCGGGCTGCGCACCACGGTGCTCGACGTGCCCGGGGTGCGTGAGGCACGCGTGACGCGCGCGTGGCCGCGCGGGCTCACGATCTCGCTCGTGGCCCGCGAACCCGTCGCGGCGGTGCCGTACGGGGACGGCGTACAGCTGCTCGACGTCGAGGGCGTGGCCGTGGGGCGGGGGGAGAAGGCCCCGAAGGGCTTGCCCCTCGTGGACGTCCCGGTGGGTGACGCCCGCACCCTCGCGGCCGTGCTCGGGGTCCTCGAGGCGCTCCCGGCCGACCTCGCGAAGGACGTGAGGTCTGTCGCGGCGCAGACGCAGGACACGGTGACGATGGAGCTGCGCGACGGGGCGCGCGTCGACTGGGGGAGCGCGGACGAGACGGCTCTCAAGGCGGCGGTGCTCCAGGCGCTGCGTACGGCGAAGGGTTCGAAGGACGCGGTGTGGTTCGACGTCTCGGCGCCCACGCTGCCGGTCACGAAGAGCTGACGTCACCGGACTCCGGGTCCGCGAGCACCGGGTGCGTGAGAAGTCCGCGACACGCGCACCGGGGTCGTTGCCGTGGGCGAGGTCCGAACCTACCGTCAGGGCAACGACAGCTTGACATAACTCTAACTCTCTACCTGAGGGTGAAGGTTGCAGCACCGGCGGACCCGCCGGGCTGGCAGTTCGATCGAGAGGCACCGACGTGGCAGCACCGCAGAACTACCTGGCAGTGATCAAGGTGGTGGGTATCGGCGGCGGGGGCGTCAACGCCGTCAACCGGATGATCGAGGTCGGCCTCAAGGGCGTCGAGTTCATCGCGATCAACACGGACGCGCAGGCGCTCCTCATGAGCGACGCGGACGTCAAGCTCGACGTCGGGCGCGACCTCACGCGAGGTCTCGGTGCGGGGGCGGACCCCGAGGTCGGCCGCAAGGCTGCCGAGGACCACGCCGACGAGATCGAGGAGGTGCTCCGCGGTGCGGACATGATCTTCGTGACCGCGGGCGAGGGCGGCGGCACCGGCACGGGCGGCGCGCCCGTCGTCGCGCGCATCGCCCGGTCGCTCGGCGCCCTGACCGTCGGTGTCGTCACCCGTCCCTTCACGTTCGAGGGCCGGCGGCGCTCCGTCCAGGCCGAGACGGGCATCGAGTCGCTCCGCGACGAGGTCGACACCCTGATCGTCATCCCGAACGACCGCCTGCTGTCGATCTCGGACCGCTCCATCTCCGTGCTCGACGCGTTCCGCACCGCGGACCAGGTGCTTCTCTCGGGCGTCCAGGGCATCACGGACCTCATCACCACCCCGGGCCTGATCAACCTCGACTTCGCGGACGTCAAGGCCTTGATGCAGGGAGCCGGCTCGGCACTCATGGGCATCGGTGCCGCGCGCGGCGAGGACCGCGCCGTCCAGGCCGCCGAGCTCGCGATCTCCTCGCCGCTGCTCGAGGCCTCGATCGACGGCGCGCACGGCGTGCTGCTGTCCATCCAGGGTGGCTCGGACCTCGGCCTCGCCGAGATCAACGAGGCCGCTCGGCTCGTCCAGGAGGCGGCGCACCCCGAGGCGCTCATCATCTTCGGCGCGAACGTCGACGACTCGCTCGGCGACGAGGTGCGCGTGACCGTCATCGCGGCCGGTTTCGACGGCGGTGCCCCGCCCGCGGCGAAGCCCACCGCACGCAGCCTGGGCCAGGTGGTCGGTGCGCGCGAGCCGCGCACGAGCCTGCCCGCGCAGGTCGACGACGCCGCCTACGCGCCCGAGGTCATCGCCCCCTCAGGCACCACGGCGGCACCGGGCGGAGCCCCGGCGCCGAGTGCGCCGGCCCAGCCCACGCAGCCGGTCCCCGCGTTCCTCGCCGGCTCCGCGTCGTCGCCGTCGGCCCCGCTCGAGGTGCCGCCCGTGCTCGAGGAGGAGATCGCCCGCCGCAAGGAGGAAGACCTCGACGTGCCGGAGTTCTTGCGCTGAGCGTGCCGTCGGCGTCGCTCCCCGTGCTCGAGGTCGATCTCGGGCCGGGGGTGCGCGCCTTCTTCACGACGCGCGAGGGCGGGGTGAGCGCGGGCGAGCACGCCGCGCTCAACCTCGGCCTCGCCGTCGAGGACGAGCCACGGCGAGTCCTCGCGAACCATGACCTCCTCGCCCGCGAGCTCGGGGTGCCCGTCGCGTTCGGTCGCCAGGTGCACGGCGCCGACGTCCTGCACGTGACGGGGCCCCCGTCTCCCGGTTCGCCGACGGTGGGCACGGGCGACGGCCTCGTGACGACGACGGCGGACCTCGGGCTCGGCGTCGTCGTCGCGGACTGCGTCCCCGTGCTGCTCGCGGACGCCGCTCGCGGGGTGGTCGCCATCGCGCACGCCGGACGTGCGGGCCTCGTCGCCGGCGTGGTCCCGCGCGTGCTCGCCCGGATGCGCGCGCTGGGCGCGGTCCAGATCGCGGCCGTCGTCGGACCCTCGATCTGCGGAGACTGCTACGAGGTCCCCGCCCCGTTGCGCGACGAGGTCGACCACGCCGTCCCGGGCACGGCCAGCACGACGTCGTGGGGGACCCCCGCGCTCGACCTGCCCGCGGGTGTGCTCGGCCAGCTGCGCGAGCACGGGGTCGAGGCCGTCGAGCACGTCGCGGCGTGCACGTTCACCGACGAGCGCTTCTACTCCCATCGCCGCTTCGGCGCCGACGGGACCCGGCGCGGGCGGTTCGCGGGAGTCGTGCGGCTCACGTGACCTCGGCGTGTCGCGGCGGTTCGTCCCGGACTGCTCAGTAGCGTGGGCGGAGCAGGCGCGTCGTCTGCAGAAGTACCGAGATTTGAGGAGTTCGTCATGGCCGGAGCGCTGCGCAAGACCATGCTGTACCTCGGCCTTGCTGACGACCGCGGCGAGTACGACGCCGACCAGTACGTCGACGAGTACGACGAGTACGACGAGCCGGAGGCACCCATGGTCACCGAGCACGAAGCACAGGTCACCCCCATCCGTCAGGCCACGCCGCGTGCGGCGCGAGGCGGCGACCTGCGTCGCATCACGACGGTCCACCCCCGGTCCTACAACGACGCGCGCACCATCGGCGAGGCGTTCCGGAGCGGCACGCCCGTCATCATGAACCTCACGGACATGGACGACGCGGACGCGAAGCGGCTCGTCGACTTCTCCGCCGGGCTCATCTTCGGGCTGCACGGTGCGATCGAGCGCGTCACCGCGAAGGTCTTCCTCCTCTCGCCGGCCAACGTTGAGATCGCCGGCGAGACCCCGAGCACCGGCTCGGCCTCGACGCCGGGCTTCTACAACCAGAGCTGATGGCGCCGAGCACGCGCCAGGTGATCTGAGTGGGGCTCGTCTTCGGTCTGCTCTACGTCCTCGCGCTGATCTTCTTCATCCTGCTCATGGTCCGGCTCGTGCTCGAGTGGATCCAGGTGTTCGCCCGTGACTGGCGGCCGAGCGGGCTCGTCCTCGTGATCGCCGAGGCCGCGTACACGGTCACCGACCCGCCCATCAGGCTCGTGCGCCGCGTGCTGCCTCCGCTGCGGATCGGGCGGGTCGCGCTCGACCTCGGCTTCCTGGTCGTCGCGATCGCGTGCTCGATCCTCATGCAGCTGTTCGCCTCGCTCGCGGCCGCGTGAGACGGGGGAAATCACCCGAGGGCGACAGACGCGCCCCGGACTAATGAAGAGAGGCGGGGCACAATCCGCTACGGTGAATACCGGCGGATATGCACCGCCTCGCTGATGAGTACGAGTAACAGAGGTGACGCACAATGGCACTGCTGACCGCCGATGACGTCCTGACCAAGAAGTTCCAGGCGACGAAGTTTCGCGAGGGCTACGACCAGGACGAGGTGGACGACTTCCTCGACGAGGTCGTCAACACCCTGCGCGTCGTCCAGGGCGAGAACGAGGACCTGAAGTCCAAGCTCGCTGCGGCAGAGCGGCGCATCGCCGAGCTGAGCCGTGCCGACGCGGCGGGCGGTGGTGCCCCCGTGGCGCAGTCCGCCCCCGAGCCGGTCGTGGTGCCCGCGCCCGAGCCGGAGCCCGTCCCCGAGCCGGAGCCCGAGCCCGCCCCGGCCCCCGTCGTGGCCGCCGAGCCGCCGGCCCCCGTGGTCAGCGCGCCCGTCGCCCCCGCGCGTTCGAGCGAGCCGGAGTCCGCCACGGGCATGCTCCAGCTCGCCCAGAAGCTCCACGACGACTACGTGCGTGCGGGCCAGGAAGAGGGTGACCGCATCGTCACCGAGGCCAAGACGCAGGGTGCGCGGATCGTCCGCGAGGCGGAGGAGACCTCCCAGCGCACGCTCGCGGCGCTCGAGCAGGAGCGTGGTCTCCTCGAGCGCAAGATCGACGAGCTCCGGGTGTTCGAGCGGGACTACCGCACGCGCCTCAAGAGCTACCTCGAGAACCTCCTGGGCGACCTCGACGCCCGGGGTGCGAACCAGGGCGGCGGGGACACCCCGCTCGGCGGCGACGCGCGCCTCTGACGCCGCCGCACCGACCCACGACGTGCCGTCACCCCCGCAGGGGTGGCGGCACGTCGCCGTTCTCGGGGAGCAGATTCGGCGTGCCATGTTGTGTCTGCGCACGTGGGCGTCTACTCTCGCTTGACCCACCAGGAGAGGCGTGACGTGACAGTCAACGAGAAGACCGGCGAGGCGCTGCCGGAGCTGGGCGATCTTGCCAAGGCAGCACGCAGCCTCCCCGTGCGTGAGGGCGAGAAGCCCTGGACCGCGAAAGAGGTCCGTGAGGTCGGTGCCGAGCTCCTCGAGGAGATCGCCCGCCTGCGCGCCGAGCTCGCCGCGGCCGATGCGGAGCTCTCCGAGCTGCTGCGCAACTCCGGCGACGGTGCGGGGGACGACCAGGCCGACTACGGCTCGTCCGCGCTCGAGCGCGAGCAAGAGCTCACCCTCGTGAACAACACGCGCGACATGCTCGACCAGTCCGTCCACGCGCTCGAACGGATCAGCGCGGGGACCTTCGGTACGTGCGAGTCGTGCGGCAAGCCGATCGGCAAGGCGCGCGTCATGGCGTTCCCCCGCGCGACCCTGTGCGTCGAGTGCAAGCAGCGTGAGGAGCGTCGCTGACCCGCGACCTGCGATGACGAACCCCGCGACACCCGAACCAGAGACCGCTCCCGACCCCGTGGCCGCTCCGCCGACCGCCCCCCGCAACCGTCGCCTCGTCACTGCGTTCGCGGTGCTCGCCGTGGCCGTCCTCGTGGCGGACCAGCTCAGCAAGGAGTGGGCGCTCGCGAACCTCACGGTGGGCGAGTGGCGCCCGCTCCTCGGCGAGTGGATACAGCTCACCCTCGTGTTCAACCCGGGGGCCGCGCTGTCCTTCGGCACCGGGATGACGTGGGTCCTCACGATCGTCGCCGTCGTCGTCACGGCCGTCGTCGTCCGCTCGGCGCGCAAGCTCGGCTCGCGGGGCTGGGCCCTCGCCCTCGGCCTGCTGCTCGGGGGCGCGCTCGGCAACCTCGTCGACAGGTTCTTCCGCGAGCCCGGCGTCGCGCGCGGGCACGTGGTCGATTTCATCGACTACTTCGGGTGGTTCGTGGGCAACGTCGCGGACATCGCGATCGTCGGCGCGGCGGGCCTCATCATGATCCTCAGCGTCCGGGGGATCCGGCTCGACGGCACGCGCGAGCAGGACCATGCTGCCGAGGCCGCGCGCGCGTCCGAGGATGACCCGGCCGCCTCCGCCCCCGAGCCCGACACCACTCCGTGACGAAGCAGCTGCCCGTCCCCGACGGGCTCGCGGGCGAACGCGTCGACGCAGGACTGGCCCGGCTGCTCGGGCTGTCCCGGACGCGCACCGCGGAGCTCGCGGCGGCGGGCAAGGTGTGGCTCGACGGCGCGGTGGTGGGCAAGTCCGACCGTCTCGTGCCCGGCGCGTGGCTCGAGGTCGACCTCGACGAGGCGCCCGTGGCCGCCCCGCCCCCGGAGCCGGTACCGGGCATGCGGATCGTGCACGACGACGACGAGCTCGTGGTGGTCGACAAGCCCGTGGGCGTCGCGGCGCACCCGTCGCCGGGGTGGGCTGGGCCTACCGTGGTCGGTGCGCTCGCGGCGAGCGGGTTCCGCGTCGCGACGTCGGGCCCGGCGGAACGGCAGGGGATCGTCCACCGCCTCGACGCGGGCACCTCGGGGCTCATGGTGGTCGCGAAGTCGGAGCGGGCCTACACGGTCCTCAAGCGGGCGTTCAAGGAGCGCACGGTCGACAAGATCTACCACGCGGTGGTCCAGGGCCACCCGGAGCCCACGGTCGGGACGATCGACGCCCCGATCGGCCGGCACCCGAGCGCGGACTTCAAGTTCGCCGTGGTCGCGGGCGGCAAGCCGAGCGTGACCCACTACGAGGTGCTCGAGATGTTCCCCGCGGCGTCCCTCGTCGAGGTGCACCTCGAGACGGGCCGCACCCACCAGATCCGGGTGCACTTCGCGGCCCTGCGCCACCCGTGCGCGGGCGACTCGATGTACGGGGCGGACCCGACGCTGTCGGCACGCCTGGGCCTGCGTCGCCAGTGGTTGCACGCCATGCGCCTCGGCTTCGACCACCCCGCGACGGGGGACCGGGTGGAGTACTCGAGCACCTACCCGGACGATCTCGCGCGGGCGCTCGAGGCGCTCGGCGAGGCTCGCTGAGGCACCCCCGAATCCGGCCTACACTCGTGGCCATGGCTAGCGCGGGAGGATCAGACTTCGTCCACCTCCACGTGCACACCGAGTACTCGATGCTCGACGGCGCGGCGCGGCTGGACGACCTCTTCGCGGAGACCCAGCGCGTGGGCCAGAGCGCCATGGCGACCACGGACCACGGCTACCTGTTCGGCGCGTTCGACTTCTGGAAGAAGGCGATCGACCACGGCATCAAGCCGATCATCGGTGTCGAGGCGTACGTCACCCCGGGCACGAGCCGGCACGACCGCACGCGCGTGCGCTGGGGCGAGGAGCACCAGCGGTCCGACGACGTCTCGGCGGGCGGTGCGTACACCCACCTGACCATGTGGGCCCGCACCACGCAGGGGATGCACAACCTGTTCCGGGCGAGCTCCCTCGCGTCGCTCGACGGCCAGATGGGCAAGTGGCCGCGCATGGACCGCGAGCTGCTCTCGACGTACTCCGAGGGGCTCATCGCCTCGACGGGCTGCCCCTCGGGCGAGGTGCAGACGCGGTTGCAGCTCGGGCAGTGGGACGAGGCGCTGCGGGCCGCCGGGGAGCTGCAGGACATCTTCGGCAAGGAGTTCTTCTACGTCGAGCTCATGGACCACGAGCTCGCCATCGAGCGGCGCACGCGCGAGGATCTGCTCCGGCTCGCCAAGGCGATCGACGCGCCCTTGCTCGCGACGAACGACCTGCACTACGTGCGCAAGGAGGACGCGAGCTCGCAAGAGGCGCTGCTGTCCATCAACTCGGGCACCACGCTCACGGACCCGGACCGCTTCAAGTTCGACGGGGACGGCTACTACGTCAAGAGCGCGGCCGAGATGCGCCGCGTGTGGAGCGAGCTGCCCGAGGCGTGCGACAACACGCTCCTCGTGGCCGAGCAGTGCGAGGTCACGTTCCGCACGATGGCCGACGGCGCGAACTTCATGCCGCGCTTCGACGTGCCTCCGGGCGAGGACGAGCAGTCCTGGTTCGTCAAGGAGGTCGAGAACGGGTTGCGGCGCCGCTACCCGCAGGGCATCCCTGACGACGTCCGCAAGCAGTCGGACTACGAGACGGGCGTCATCACCGAGCTCGGATTCGCGGGGTACTTCCTCGTGGTCGCGGACTTCATCGGGTGGGCCCGGAGCGTGGGCATCCGCGTGGGTCCGGGTCGCGGCAGCGCGGCGGGCTCGATGGCGTCGTACGCCATGGGCATCACGGACCTCGACCCGCTCGAGCACGGCCTGATCTTCGAGCGCTTCCTCAACCCCGAGCGCGTGTCCTGGCCGGACGTCGACGTGGACTTCGACGAGCGTCGGCGCGGTGAGGTCATCCGGTACGTCACGGAGAAGTACGGCGAGGACCGCGTCGCGCAGATCGTGACGTTCGGCACCATCAAGGCCAAGCAAGCGCTCAAGGACTCGAGCCGGCTGCTCGGCTTCCCCTTCGCGATGGGGGAGAAGCTCACGAAGGCGATGCCCCCGGCCGTCATGGGCAAGGACATCTCCCTGTCGGGGATCTTCGACCCGAGCGACGAGCGCTACAGCGAGGCGGCGGAGTTCCGCACGGTGCACGAGGCCGACGCCGATGCCCAGCGGGTGGTCGAGCTCGCACGCGGCATCGAGGGCCTGAAGCGTCAGTGGGGCGTCCACGCGGCGGGCGTGATCATGTCGAGCGAGCCGCTCATCGACATCATCCCGATCATGCGTCGCCCCCAGGACGGCGCGATCATCACGCAGTTCGACCAGCCGACCTCGGAGTCGCTGGGCCTGCTCAAGATGGACTTCCTGGGCCTGCGCAACCTCACGGTGCTCGACGACGCGCTCGAGAACATCGTCGCGAACGGCAAGGAGCCCGTCGTCCTCGAGGACCTCGACCTCGACGACAAGCCCACCTACGAGCTGCTGGGGCGTGGCGACACGCTCGGCGTGTTCCAGCTCGACGGCGGGCCGATGCGCTCGCTCCTGCGTCAGCTGCGACCGGACAACTTCGGCGACATCTCCGCCGTCATCGCGCTGTACCGCCCGGGGCCCATGGGCGTGAACTCGCACACCAACTACGCGCTGCGCAAGAACGGGCTCCAGGACAACACCCCGATCCACCCCGAGCTCGCCGAGCCTCTCGCGGAGGTCCTCGACGAGACGTACGGCCTGGTCATCTACCAGGAGCAGGTGCAGAAGGCCGCGCAGATCCTCGCGGGCTACACGCTCGGCCAGGCCGACCTGCTGCGCCGCGCGATGGGCAAGAAGAAGAAGGAGATCCTCGACAAGGAGTTCGTGCCCTTCCAGGCGGGCTGCCGCGAACGGGGCTACTCCGACAAGGCGATCCAGGCCGTGTGGGACGTCCTGGTGCCGTTCGCGGGCTACGCGTTCAACAAGGCCCACTCGGCGGCGTACGGGATGGTGTCCTACTGGACGGGCTACCTCAAGGCGAACCACCCGACCGAGTACATGGCCGCACTGCTCACGTCGGTGCGCGACGACAAGGACAAGTCGGCGCTGTACCTGGCCGAGTGCCGCCACATGGGCATCACGGTGCTCCCGCCGGACATGAACTCCTCGGTGGGCAACTTCGCGGCCGTGGGGGACGACATCCGCTTCGGCCTCGGGGCGATCCGCAACGTGGGCGCGAACGTGGTCGCGGAGATCGTCAAGACCCGCGAGGAGAAGGGCGAGTTCACGGACTTCACGGACTTCCTCGACAAGGTGCCCGCCGTCGTCTGCAACAAGCGGACCATCGAGTCGCTCATCAAGGCGGGGGCGTTCGACTCGCTCGGGCACTCGCGCCGCGCCCTCATGCTCATCCACGAGCAGGCCGTCGACTCCGTGGTGGGCGTCAAGCGCAAGGAGGCGGAGGGCCAGTTCGACCTCTTCGCGGACGTGGGGCTGGGGGACGACGACGGCCTCGCGGGCGGCGTGAGCGTCCTCGTGCCGGACGTGCCGGACTGGGACAAGAAGCAGCGCCTCGCGTTCGAGCGCGAGATGCTCGGGCTGTACGTCTCCGACCACCCGCTCTCGGGCCTCGAGCACGTGCTCTCGCAAGCCGCCGAGGTGACCGTCGCGAACCTCGTGGCGGACGAGCCTCCGCGCGCCGACGGATCCCAGGTCACGGTCGCTGGCCTCGTCTCCTCGGTCGAGCGACGCTTCTCGAAGGCGGGCAACCCGTGGGCGAAGATCTCGCTCGAGGACATGAGCGGCGCCGTCGAGGTCCTGTTCTTCGGCGAGGTCTACCAGACGTTCTCCTCGATGCTCGTCGAGGACCAGGTGGCCGTGGTGCGGGGCCGGATCCGCAAGCGTGACGACTCCGTGGAGCTCCAGGCCATCGAGGTGTCGATCCCGGACACGTCGCTCACCCCCGACGCACCCGTGCAGCTCCAGGTGCCCGAGGCCCGCTGCACGGCCGACGTCGTCGAGCAGCTTCGCGAGGTCCTCTCGACGCACCCGGGTGGCACGGAGGTCCAGGTGCGGGTGACCGGTCCCGGCCGCGCGACGGTGCTGCGTCTGCAAGACTCGCTGCGCGTGCAGCGCTCGAGCGCGTTGTTCGGGGACCTCAAGGCGTTGCTCGGCCCGGGTTGCCTCGTCTGAGCTGACCACCTGAGCGTGACCACCTGAGTCGAAGGAGCCGTGGTGCTGATCGCCAGGTACACCGAGCCGCAGGTCGTGGGCCTCGCCCTCGTCGTTCTCGCCCTCGTCATCTTCGTCGCGTGGCTCGTGCGGCGGCGCGTCGCGGTGCTGCAGCGCCTGTACATCCCCACTGCCGTGATCGGCGGGTTCGCGATGCTGCTCCTCGGCCCGCAGGTGCTCGGCGCGCTCACGGGCACGCGCGGGCCGTCGACGGCATCTCGGGCTTCGCGCTCGACATGCTCATCGTGGCGGCCATCGGCACGATGTCTCTCGCCACGATCGGCTCCAACGTCCCCGCCGTCGTCGTGCTCACGGTGATCGGCGTGGGGTGGAGCGTGTTCGGCATGCTCGTGCTCGGCCCGCGCATCCACCGCCGGAACTGGCTCGAGCACTCGCTCGCCGACTTCGGCCAGTCGCAGGGCAACGTCGCGACGGGCTTCGTGCTCGCGGACATGGCGGACCCGAAGCGCCAGTCGCAGGCCGCGACCTCGTACGGCTACAAGCAGCTCACGTACGAGCCGATCCTCGGCGGAGGCCTCCTGACGGCGCTCTCGGTCCCCATCATCATGGCGATCGGCTCGCTGACCTTCGCGATCATCAGCGCCGTGATGACCGTCCTGCTCATCGTCTGGGGCGTGCGCCGCGGCAGGTCGCGCGACGCCGCCGTCTCATGACCTCCCACGCACCGCACGTCCTGACCGACGCCCAGCTCGAGTTCGTGCGGGACCGCCACCTCGCGACGCTCACCACGCTGCGCGAGGACGGGACTCCCCACGTGGTGCCGGTCGCCTTCACGTGGGACGCCGAGCGCGGCATCGCACGCGTCACGACGCACCGCGGCTCGGTCAAGGCGCGCAACCTCGCGAGCGGCGCGGG
>JAAYZM010000077.1 GCA_012514835.1 Actinomycetales bacterium | reverse complement strand
GCAGACGGGCCCGAGGCGGGCGAGGTTCCGTGAGTCGTCATGAGGAGATCCGTTCTCGAAGAGGTTTGCACTACAAAGTAGTTTGCTGTTCCTCGTCATGTCAACGAATATCCCGGAGAAGTTTCTGCGCCGTACCGTAGGCGTGTGCCCACCCCCTCGCCCCGCCGTCTCACGGCGGAGATCTGGATCGTGCTGGGACTGTCCCTCGGCAGCTCGGGCGTCTACGCCCTCGTGCGGATCATCGACCGGCTCACGCGCGACATCGCGCTCGGCGACCAGGCGGCGGGCGTCAACCCCTCGCTCGACCCGCGTCCTTGGCTCGACCTGACCGACCAGCTGCTCGGCATCGGCTTCGCTCTCGTCCCCGTCGCGCTCGCGCTGTTCCTGCTCAGCGCGCAGGGGCGCTCCGCGGTCCGACTCCTCGGGCTCGACGGGCGACGACCGGGCCGGGACGCGCTCGCGGGCCTCGGGCTCGCGGCCGTCATCGGGATCCCCGGGCTCGCGTTCTACGCGCTCGGGCGGGCGATGGGCATCACGGTCCAGATCCAGGCGGCGGGACTCGAGCCGCACTGGTGGGCCGTCCCCGTGCTCATCCTCTCCGCCCTGCGCAGCGCGCTCCTCGAAGAGGTCATCGCGGTGGGCTACCTCATGGAACGTCTGCGGGACCTGCGCTGGCGCGTGCCCGCCGCGATCGTCGCGAGCGCCCTGCTGCGCGGCTCGTACCACCTGTACCAGGGGATCGGGCCGTTCATCGGCAACGCCGTCATGGGCGTCGTGTTCGCCTGGTACTACGAGCGCACCCGGCGCGTGATGCCCCTCGTGATCGCCCACTTCGTGATCGACATGGTCGCGTTCGTGGGCTACCTGCTGATCCCCGCAGAGTGGCGAAGCGCACTCGGCATCAACTGACGCCGCGCCCGCGCGCCCGGGTGCCGCGCGCGGCCCAGCACCTAGAATCGCCCCTATGTCCGAGGTCCCCCAGGAGCCAGCGGCGGGCACGCTCGGCACCACGACGGCGCGCGACCGCCTCCGCGCCGCGCTGACCCGGCGCCAGGATCCCGACGGCCACGGGGTGACGATCGTCGACACCCCCGAGACCCGCGTGCACCACCCGAGCGACCTGCTCGCCGTGGTCCTGGCCTCCCTCGGCATCGCGCTCGTGCTGCTCCTGGCCGTCTATGCGCACGCCACCACGTCGGGTGTCGAGGCAGACGTCCAGGGCCTCGCCCGGGTGCTGCAGCGCGTGCTCTTCGTGCCCGTGGCCGTGCTCGAGAGCCTCCTGACCTTCGTGGTCCCCGCCGCGATCGTGATCGAGCTGTCCGCACGCCGGCTGTGGCGTCAGGTGCTCGAGGTGCTCGCCGCGGGTGCGCTCGGCCTCGTGCTCGGCGCGCTGACCCTGTGGCTCATCCGCACGTGGGGCTCGAGCGAGCTGATCGGCTCGCTGTCCGTGCGCCGCGGGTCCACGAGCGTGGTGATCATCCCCAGCTACGTCGCCGCCATCACGGCCATGCTCGTCACGGCGGGCCCCCGCACCCGTCGGCGCACGGTCCGCTGGTCGTGGAACCTGTTGTGGGTCGCGCTCGGGACGGTCGCGATCACGGGCACCATCCCGCTGCTCGCCGTCGTCGTCGCCCTCCTCCTCGGGCGTGCCGCGGGCTCCGGCGTGCGCTACCTCGCGGGCGTGCGATCCGAGCGCGCCTACGGCGCGGACCTCGTGCGGGGCGTGCGTCAGGCGGGCTTCGCGCCCGTGCGCCTCGTGCGCGTGCACGACGTCGCGAGCAGGGACGACGACGAACCCGGCACGCTCGCCGCCGCCGCGCTGGTCCGCTACGCCGACAACCGGGTGTACGCGATGACCACGGAGACCGACGAGCGGCTCGACGTCGTGGTGCTCGACGGCGACCGCCAGGTGGTCGGATTCCTCACGCGGCTGTGGCGGTCGCTGCGACTGCGCGGCATCGACGGGCGCGCCGTCGTCTCCCTGCGGCAGGCCGCCGAGCGCGCCGCCCTCCTCGCCTACGCGGCCCGCGCCGCGGGCGTGCGCACCCCGCGCCTGCTCGCCATCTCCGAGGCGGAGGACTCGATGCTCCTGGTCCAGGAGCACGTGGCCGACGCCGTGCCCCTGCGCGACCTGCCCGCGGAGGAGATCACCGACGAGGTCCTCGCGGGCATCTGGGAACAGCTCGGGCTCGCGCACGCCGCGGGGATCGCGCACCGCGCCCTGACGAGCGACGTGGTGCTGCTCGACTCCGAGCGCGACGACGCGGCCGTGTGGCTCACGGGGTGGGAGTACGGGGACGTCGCGTCCTCCGACCTCGCGCGGCGCATCGACATGACCCAGCTGGTCGCGATGCTCGCCCTGCGCGTCGGTGCTGGCCGCGCGCTCTCCTCCGCCGTCGAGGTGCTCCCGAGCGAGGACATCGCGGCGATCGGGCCCCTGCTGCAGACGGTCACGCTGCCCCGCTCCACGCGCGACGAGCTGCGCTCGCACCGCACCGTGCTCGCCGAGCTGCGCGCTGCCCTGGTCGAACGGCTCCCCGAGGCCGACGTCGAGCCCGAGCGGCTCGTGCGCTTCGGTGCCCGGACCGTCATCACGATCACCCTGCTGCTCGCCGCCGTCGTGGCCGTGGTGACGTCGCTCAACCTCGACCAGATCCGCACCGCGCTGACCACGGCGCAACCCGTGTGGGCGGCGGTCGCGTTCGTGCTCGGCCTGCTCACGTGGGTCGGTGCGGGCCTCACGCTCATCGCCTTCACGCCCGTGCGGATCCCCCCGTGGCGCACCATCCTCACGCAGGTCGCGGGGTCCTTCGTGGCCATCGCGGCCCCCGCCGGGGTGGGTCCCGCGGCCCTCAACCTGCAGCTGCTGCGCAAGCGCGGGGTCTCCGCGACGCTCGCCGGCGCCACGGTGGCGCTCGTGCAGGTGTCCCAGTTCATCGTGACGATCGGCATCCTGCTGGTGCTCGGGATCGTGTCCGGGGACGGCGGGGCGCTGCGCAGCCTGCCCTCGGCGACCGTGCTGTGGGCCCTCGGCATCGTGGCCGCGCTCGTCGCCGCGCTGCTGCTCATCCCGCCCGTGCGGCACTGGGTCGCCCAGCGCACCCTGCCGCTCGTGCGCCAGACGTGGCCGCGGCTCATCGAGGTGCTCGGCCAGCCGAGCCGCCTCGTGCTGGCCCTGGGCGGCAACGTGCTCATGACGATGGGCTACGTGCTGGCCTTCGACGCGAGCCTTGCCGCGTTCGGGGTCGAGCTGTCGCTGCTCGACGTCGCGGTCATCTACCTCATCGCGAACGCGACGGGTGCCGCGGTCCCCACGCCGGGCGGTCTGGGCGCCGTCGAGCTCGCGCTCATCGCGGGACTGTCCGGCGCCGGCGTGCCGCCCGCCATCGCGACGTCCGTGACCGTGCTGTTCCGCGTGCTGACCTACTGGGCGCGCATCCCCATCGGCTGGCTAGCGATGCGCCACCTCCAAAAAGTCGGCGACCTCTAGGCGCGCTCCCCGCCGCGCCTCACCCTCACCGACCCCACTTTCGACTTGCGGTGAGTTGTGCGCGCACAAGCGACCTTTCGGTGCGCTGTGCGCGCACAACTCACCGCAAGCTGGATCGGCCGGGGTGAGGGCGGGTCAGCGGGAACGGCGGCGCTCGGCGGCCAGGGCGGCGAGGGCTGCGATGACGGTGACCGCCTCGGCCCCCTTCGTCACGTAGTCCTGCCAGCCCACGAGCTGGGCCGTCACGCCCAGGAACCCGGTCGCCGCGGACAGCGAGAACGCCGCGATCGAGCCCGCGCCGTACAGGACGGCCGCCACGAGCGCGAGCGGCGAGCGCCACACGAGCACCACGCCCGCGAGCAGCACGCCCGCGATCGCCTGCGCGAGGAACGCCTCGCCGAGCGGGGACAGGTTCTTGGCCCACTCGGCGTACAGCACGAGGTGCATCACGGCCGAGACGAGGATCGCCGCGGCCGTCAGCACGCGCAGCGCCGTCGCGCGCGCACGCGGTGCGCTGGCCGCAGGTGCGTCGGAGGCCGCGAGCGCGGCGTCCGTGCCGGGGGTGAGGGGTGCGGGGTTCGGGTCAGGCTGGGTCATCACGGGCTCCCGTCAGGCTTGTCCGACGACGAGATCCTCGCCGTCGACGCTCAGGGCGAAGGTGGCGAGCGACTCCGTGGCCGGTCCTTGCGTCGCGGCCCCTGCGAGGTCGAACGTCGAGCCGTGGCACGGGCACGTGAGGTGGTCGCCGTCGGGCGCCACGGTGCAGCCCTGGTGGGTGCAGATGGCGGACAGGCCCACGAACTCCCCGGCGGTGGGCTGGGCGATCAGCACGGCGACGCCGTCGAGCTCGGCCGTGATAGCGCCGCCCACGGGGACGTCGGCCACCTTCGCGATCGCGCCGGTTGCCGCGGGCGGGTCCGCAGGGGCCGTCGATCCGTCGTCGGCCCCCGGCGTCGTGGCCCCGCCCGAGGTGCCGCTGCCAGGAGTGGTGGTGCCGCCAGAGGCGCACGCCGCGAGCGTCGCGGCCGCGCCTACCGCGCCGAGGCCCGCGAGCACGTTGCGGCGGGTCAGCCCGCCGTGACAGGCGCAGCCCTCGTGCGCGGCGAGGGAGGCTGGCGGGAGGTTGGTGGTGGTCACGGTCAGGCTCCTCGCGGTGGTCCGGATCTGGCCGGCGACCTCACGCCCCCGGAAGGCCTACGTTAAGTTTTCAACTTCCCGGACGCAAGACTTCGGGCACATCTCGGACAAGCGAGGCTTCCCGGACAGCAACCTCGAGCCGGCCTCGAGCTTGCGTGAGCGGGACAGGGGACCTGCATCGAGGGCCTCGCGCAGCAGCTCACGAGCACGGGCGTACCGGCTGCGGGCCGTCGATGACCCCACCCCCATCAGCTCGGCCGCCTCGGTGAGCGAGAAGCCGTCCCAGTGCACCAGCCGCACGAGCTCGGCCAGCTCCACCGGGAGCGCCTCGACCGCCTCGACCACCGCGTCCCGCGCGGCACCGCCCGGTGCCTCGCGGGCCGCCTCGCGCGCGGCCAGCTCGAGCTGGGAGCGCAGGGAGTCCGCAAGCCGGAGCCTCCTGCGCACACCGCGCGCGTGGTTGCTCAGCACCCCGCGGGCGACCCCGAAGAGCCACATGCGTGCTTGCACGGGATCGCGCGGCACCACATCAGCTCGCCGCCACGCGACAAGGAGCGTCTCGCCCAGGAGGTCCGCGGCGTCCTCGCGGTCGCGCACCCGCCGCTCGAAATAGGCGAGCACGTCCGGTCCGGCGCGCTCGATCAGCTGGTTCAGGCGCTCGCCGTCGGCGGAGGTCACTGACCGTCACCCGTGCACTCCGAGTGACCGAGCAGCCCCCAGTCCTCGACGCCGTCGAGCCCCTGCTCGGCGAGCTCTGCGGTGATGTGCTCGCGGATCGCCGTGCTCAGCACCTCGTGCGCGCGCTCGCCCTCGGGGTCCGCATCGGTGATGAGGCCCGTGCTGCGCAGCGACGCCTCGGTGGCGACGAGATCGAGGTCGGCGACCTGCAGACCCCGGAGCGCGGCGCGAGCGGCGAGCACGCTCGTGGTCTCCGCTCCGTCCGCCGTCACGAGGAAGCCGTCGAGACAGCCCTCGGTGAGGGCCCCCTGGACGACCAGCTCGGGCGAACCTTGGCCGCCCCACCACCCGCTCGTCGAGGCCGCCGCGACACCGATGCCCGCGAGTCCGAGCGACGCGGCGATCACGGCCGTCGTGACCCTGCGGCCCCTCGCCGAACCCTCTCGCTGCCTCGGGCGCGCGGCCGAGGCTGCCGACATCGACATCTCGTGGATGGTCCGCCGCGTGGCGGGGCCGTCGCCCGAGACGCGGGGCGCGCTGTCAGCAAGGATCTGGTCGAGCTCGTTCATCTCAAGCCTCCGTGGTGTGGTGTGACACCCGGTACATGTCCGGCCCCGCCTCGAACGTCCGTGGCGACCACGTCTCGGCCTCGTCCGCGGAACTATCCTGCCGCGCGCCGGCGCCAGCGATCGTGCTTCCGCGAGCCTGCGTGGCTGCGACAGGTGGCTAGAAGCTCCGGCCCTGCAGCGCCCGGATCGCGTCGCGCTGGTGGGCCTCGGCCCGCTGCTGGGCGACGTCGAAGCTCCGCGCGCGCTCGGACCGGCGCGAGCGGCGGGCGGCGTGGGCCTGGGCGAGGAGGTCGAGGTGGTCCTCGCAGCGGTCCTGGAGGCGCACCAGGAGCGCGCCGGACCAACGCCCGAGGGACAGGACGGGGAAACGGACCCGCACGGTGCGGGACTCGACGTAGATGGTGACCATGGTGCTACTCCGTGCTCTCGGGCGACTCGGGATGGATGAGGGTGGCAAGCCGCACGCGGCGGGCTCCTGCGGGCCGGAGGCTCGGGTCGTGGTTGCGGTCGCGGAAGGGGTCGGCGAGCGCGGTGAGGGCCTTGCGGACGGCGAGCGCTTCCTCGGCGGTGGCCCACAAGGTGGCCTGGTCGAGGAGCGTGGCGTCCGTCCACGCCGCGTCGTCGTGCGGGGCGTGCTCGCGCAGATAGTTGGTGTAGCGGGTGGCGATGTGGGCCATCGTGGCGCCCACCAGCTCGGCGATCGCGAGCACCGAGGCCTCGCTCTCCGGGTCGGGGTCGAGGTAGCGGCGGCGCGACGCCGAGCGCCAGGGCTTCTCTCGCCCGCGCGGAGCTGCCCGCTCGACGAACCCGGCGCGCTCGAGCACCCGCAGGTGGAACGAGCAGTTGGCGACCGTCTGGCCGAGCCGCTCGGCACACTCGGACGCCGTGGCCTCGCCGAGGTCCTGGACCACGTCGATGATCGCGAGCCGAAGCGGGTGCGCGAGGGCGCGGATGCGCTCGGGGTCCGAGGTGCGGATCTCCCCCGCGCCCGTGCCCGGGGCCTCGCGGCCGGTGGCGTCGTCACGTTCGGTGCTCATGTCGAGCAGCCTAGAACGCGCAACACCTCTTGCGCAAGAGTTATTGCGCAACGAATCTTGCGCGTCGGGATCGGGGGCCTAGAAGCCTTCGCCCCCCGTGGCGAGATCCGCGAAGTGCGACAGGTGCAGCCGGGAGGACACCGCGATCGTGCGGGTGGGCCCGTTACGGTGCTTGGCCACGATGAGGTCTGCCTCGCCCGCGCGCGGGCCCTCGGGCTCGTAGACCTCTTCGCGGTGCAGCAGGATCACCATGTCCGCGTCCTGCTCGATCGACCCGGACTCACGGAGGTCGGACATCTGCGGCTTCTTGTCCGTGCGCTGCTCGGGACCACGGTTCAGCTGCGAGATCGCGATCACGGGCACCTCGAGCTCCTTCGCGAGGAGCTTGAGCGCACGCGAGAACTCCGAGACCTCTTGCTGGCGCGACTCGACGCGCTTGCCGGAGCTCATGAGCTGCAGGTAGTCGATCACCACGATCCTCAGGTCGTGGCGCTGCTTGAGCCGGCGGCACTTCGCGCGGATCTCCATGAGCGACATGTTCGGGGAGTCGTCGATGAACATCGGAGCCGCCGCGATGCGGGCCTGCGTCCGGGCGATCTTCTGCCAGTCGCGGTCGTCGAGGCCGCCCGAGCGCATGCGCTGCAGCTTGACCTTGGCCTCCGCGGAGAGCACGCGCATGGTGATCTCGTTGCGGCTCATCTCGAGGGAGAACACGGCCGAGGCGAGCCCGTGCTTGATGGACGCGGCGCGCACCACGTCGATGCCGAACGTCGACTTGCCCATCGCGGGACGGGCCGCGACCACGATCATCTGGCCCGGGTGCAGGCCGTTCGTCAGCTCGTCGAGCTCGGTGAACCCCGTGGGCACGCCCACGAGCCCGGCCCCGCGCTTGCCCGCGGCCTCGATCTCGTCGACCGTGCCGTCGATGATCTCGCCGAGGGGCAGGTAGTCCTCGCTCGCGCGCCGCTCCGTGACGGCGTACACCTCCGCCTGCGCGGTGTTGACGATCTCGTCGACGTCCCCGCCGTCGGTCGCGTACCCGAGCTGCGTGATGCGGGTGCCCGCCTCGACGAGCCGGCGCAGCACGGCGCGCTCGCGCACGATGCGCGCGTAGTACCCGGCGTTCGCCGCCGTGGGCACCATCGAGATGAGGTCGTGCAGGTAGGGCGCCCCGCCGATCCGCGTCATCTGGCCGCGCTTGGTGAGCTCGTCCGCCACGGTCACGGCGTCGGCGGGCTCTCCACGGCCGTACAGGTCCAGGATGGACTCGTAGATCGTCTCGTGCGCGGGGCGGTAGAAGTCCGAGCCGCGCACCTGCTCGATGACGTCCGCGATCGCGTCCTTGGAGATCATCATGCCGCCGAGCACGCTCTGCTCCGCCGCAGTGTCCTGCGGCGGGATACGGTCGAAGCCGCTGTCCCGTGCCGAACGCTCCAGGTCCTCGATCGTCATGCCGTCCGCTCCTCGCTCTCCGCTCGTGCCCCCGTTGTACGTCGAGCCTCTGACACTCACGCTCGGACGGCTCCCGGCCACCGGGACCGAACCTAGGCCCACGAGCCCCTCGCCCGCGACCCTGCCGTCCACAGGCCTCGCCCACAGGGACGGTCCCGTCGCAGGTACGCGGTGTGCACAGGTGTGGACCGGCATGTGGATAGAAACGGACACCTGTGGAAACGCGGACAAGTGCGGCCCGTGGGACACCTCCCACGCCTCTGACCTGCGACGATGCACGCGCTCCCACGCACACGCTGTGGACCGCCGAAGAGTTACCGGTCAGTCCACCATGCGGACCTTGACCGTCCTGTGGATGAGACAGTGGTGCTCGTGACACCCAGCCGCACCCCGCCGTCGGGCATCGATCGCCGCATCCTCGCCCTCGCCGTGCCCTCGCTCGGCGCCCTCGTCGCGGAGCCCGCGTTCGTCCTCGCCGACTCCGTGATCGTGGGCCGTCTCGGCACCGAGCCCCTCGCCGGCTTGACCGTCGCGTCCACGCTGCTCATGACCGTGGTGGGACTGTGCGTGTTCCTCGCGTACGCCACGACGGCCACCGTCGCGCGCCTGGTCGGAGCGGGGGACCGCCCGCGCGCCCTCGCGGCCGGGGTGGACGGTGCGTGGCTCGCCGCGGGGATCGGGCTCGTGCTCGCCGCCGTCATCTGGGCCGCCGCACCGTGGGCCGCCGCCGTGCTCGGTGCGTCCGGGGACGTGCTGGTCCACGCCACGAGCTATCTACGCTGGTCCGCACCCGGCCTGCCCGGGATGCTCGTGGTGCTCGCCGCGACGGGGTCCCTGCGCGGGGTCGAGGACACCCGCACCCCGCTCGTGGTGGCCGCGACGGGCGCCGTGGTCAACGTGGGCCTCAACCTCGCGTTCGTGTACGGGGCGGGCATGGGCATCGCGGGCTCCGCCCTCGGCACGGCCCTCTCCCAGACGGGCATGGGGGTCGCGCTCGCCGTGGTCCTCGCGCGCGGCGCACGCCGCCACGGGGTAGGGCTCCGTCCGACGACGGCGGGCGTGCTGGCCGGTGCGCGCACGGGGATGCCCCTGTTCGTGCGGACCCTGTCGCTACGCCTCGCCATCCTGCTGACCGTCACAGTTGCCGCCCAGCTCGGGGACGTGAACCTCGCCGCCCACCAGGTGGTGAGCTCGGTGTGGGGCTTCGCGGCGCTCGTGCTCGACGCGCTCGCGATCGCCGCGCAGGTGATCGTGGGACAGGCGGTGGGGCAGCGGTCCGTCGAGCTCGCGCGCGCCTTCTTGCGCCGGTCGATCGGGTGGGGCCTCGGGGTGGGGGTCGTGCTGGGCGCCGTCGTCGGCGGGTGCTCGTGGTGGATCTCGGCCGCGTTCACCACCGAGACCCCCGTGCGCGCTGCCATCACGGCGGGCCTCGTGGCGGCCGCCGTGTTCATGCCGCTGGGCGGGTACGTGTTCTTGCTCGACGGCGTCCTCATCGGCGCGGGGGACGGGCGCTACCTCGCCGTGGTCGGCATGCTGACGCTCGTGGTCTACGCGCCCGCCGCGTTCGCCGTGGCCGCATGGGCACCCGCCGGGCCAGCCGGCCTCGCGTGGCTGTGGGTCGCCTTCGCGGGCGTGTTCATGGCCGCCCGCGCCGCGACCACGTGGTGGCGCGTGCGCACCGACGCCTGGATGAACGCCGTCGCCTGACAACCCCTGGCGGTCGGAGCCCCAGGTCCCTATAGTGGCCGCATGCGCATCGAGGGGTTCATCCCGCCCACCCCGGGCGACTTCGAGGGGGTCACCGTCGCGACGATGATCGGCTGGATGCCCGCCGTCGGCGTCGGCCTCGCCCTCGTCGCGACGCTCCTCGTCGCGCGGGCCGTACACCGCCGCTCCGCGCGCGACTGAACGCGGGCGACCGGGCGGGGAACGGCGAAGGCCCGCACCCTCGAAGGGGTACGGGCCTGCCGTGTCAGGGGTGACGCTGCCTCAGGCGGCGACGACCTTGACGTTGATCTTCGCGGCGACCTCGGGGTGGAGGCGCACGCTGACCGTGTACTCGCCGAGCGCCTTGATGGGCTGGGCGATCTCGATCTTGCGCTTGTCGACCGCGGGGGCGCCGGCGGCCGCGACGGCCTCGGCGATCTCACCGGTCGTGACGGCGCCGAAGAGGCGACCGGCAGCGCCGGAACGAACCTTCACGAGAACCTGCTTCGACTCGAGCGAGTCGCGCGCAGCCTTCGCGTCGTCGAGGCTCGCGATCTCGCGCGCCTTGCGGGCGGTACGGATCGACGAGACCTGCTTCTCGGCACCCTTGGTCCACGGCGTGGCCAGGTTGCGGGGGAGGAGGTAGTTGCGGGCGTACCCGTCCTTGACCTCGACCACGTCACCGGGCTCGCCGAGGCCGGTGACCTCGTGCGTCAGGATCAGCTTTGCCATGTCCTGGTCCCTTCTCAGCGCGCCGACGACGAGTACGGCAGCAGGGCCATCTCGCGGGCGTTCTTGACGGCACGGGCGATCGCCCGCTGCTCCTGCACGGACACGCCCGTCACGCGACGCGCGCGGATCTTGCCGCGGTCGGAGATGAACTTGCGCAGCAGCGCGGTGTCCTTGTAGTCGATCGACTCGATCTTGGCGGCCTTGAGAGGGTTCGCCTTCTTCTTGGG
>JAAYZM010000009.1 GCA_012514835.1 Actinomycetales bacterium | reverse complement strand
GCCGTCGTCGGCCCCGATCTTCTCGGGCTCGTACCCGAGCCGCCCTCGGGTGGCGAGCAGGACGATGACTGCGCCGATCGCCGAGACGGCGAAGAGGGAGAACTGGGCGCGGTCGTAGGTGAGCTCGGGGAACATCTGCTCCCACGCGGTGGACGCGAAGTTGTTGATGCTCACGTGCAGCAGCATGGCCATGGGCAGGCTCTGGCCGGTGCGGTTGAACACCCAGGTCATCACGACGTTGAGCGCGATGCAGAACGCCAGGAGGGTCACGGGGCGGAACCACGGGACGTCGCCCTGGCCCCACTCGGTCAGGTAGAGCGGGAAGTGCCACACGGCCCACACGGCACCGACACCCACGGCGGCCTTCCACGGACCGTGGCGGCGGATGACGCGGGGCAGGAGGAAGTCACGCCAGCCCGGCTCCTCGGCCAGACCCGTGGTGATCATCTGCAGGATGAGGCCCGGGACCAGGGCCACGAGCACGGCGGCGGTGGGCAGGTACGCGGGACCCTCGGCGAACACATAGCCACCCACGATCATCGCGAGCGGGACACCCAGCAGGATGCCCGCGTACCAGCGCCAGTTCACGCGCCACTTCCACAGGCGCTTCGCCCACGCCTTGACCCCCGCGCGGCCCTCGGTGACGGCCGTGATGAACAGCGCCGAGCCGATGGGGCCCAGGTAGGCGCCCGGCAGCACGCCGAGCAGCTGACCGCCCAGCCCGCCGGCCGGGTACGTGAAGTCCCAGATGCCGAGGCCGTGGTTGGACAGGATGTACGGGATCCAGGCGAGCCAGCTCATGAGGTTCGCGAGGACGATGAAGGACAAGATGGGCCGACGGCGGATCAGGCCCAGCAGGCCTCCGCCCGTGGCTGGTGTCGGTGCCCCCGTGGGGACCTGTGCGGTGGTGGTGCTCATGTCGTGCTCCTCGTCAAAGGTGTTCGTGGCCGGTGCGGTCTGACGAGAAAGACGCTAAGAATCGGCGGGGGTCGCTCGCGCCTGGCTAACGACGGAACCTCCGCGGTTGCATCGAAGGGTGGAGCGCCTACGACTCGGGGCCCATGGGCGCCGTCGTCGGCCCCTGCCCCGCCGCAATCCCGTTGCCGCCCGGCACCGGACCTGCTCGGATGGACCCGTGCGCGACTACGAACCCGCCATGTCCTTCGACGAGGACGCCGCCGCCTGGTACGCGACCGCCACGCGCGGCGACGAGGCTCCCGCCACGGAGCTCCTCGCCGGGCTCGCGGGCGACGGCCCCGTTCTCGAGCTCGCGATCGGGACCGGCCGCCTCGCCCTCCCCCTCGCCGCGCGCGGGCTGCACGTGGACGGGATCGACGTCGCAGCCCCGATGCTCGACAGGCTCCGCGCGCACCCCGGCGCCGCGGGCATGCACCTGGTCCACGGCGACATGACCGAGCTGCCGTTCGAGGAGCGCTACCGGCTCGTGTTCGTGGCCTGGAACTCGTTCTTCAACCTCCTCACGCAAGACGCGCAGGTGCGGTGCTTCGAGAGCGTCGCGGAACGGCTGGCCGACGACGGCGTCTTCGCGCTCGAGTGCTTCGTCCCGCGCGACATCCCCGTGGGCGGGTACGTCGAGCCCGACGCCGTCGAGCTGGGCGGCGCGCAGATCGGGGTGTGGAAGCACGACCCGGTGGCCCAGGTGATCGAGGGACAGCACATCTGGATGGGCACGGGCGGGATCACGGTCAACCCGATCGTGCAGCGCTACGCGTGGCCCGCCGAGCTCGACCTCATGGCGCGGCTGGCCGGGCTGCGGCTCGTCGAACGCTGGGAGGACTGGGAGCGGCGCACGTTCACGGGCTCCTCGAAGAGCCACGTGAGCGTCTACTCGCGGGCGTGAGTGCCCGTGAGACCCTGGGCGCCATGACGGCCAGGCTGGCGGACGCGGAGCTGCGCGCCATGATGCGGGACGCCCGCGCGGCGCTCGCCGAGGACCTCGCCGGGCTCACCCAGGATCAGTGGCACCAGCAGAGCCTGTGCGGCGAGTGGGACGTCGAGCACGTCGTGGCACACCTGACGGCGGGGGCGTCGACGGGCCAGTGGGCATGGATCCGCTCGATCGTCGCGGCCGGGTTCCGGCCCGCTGTCCACAACGCGCGCCGGCTGCGCGAGCACCTCGGTGCGACGCCCGCACAGACGCTCGAGAACTTCCGCGCGATCATCGACTCGACCACCACGCCGTCGAAGCACTCGATCGCCTACCTGGGCGAGATCGTGGTGCACGGCCAGGACGTCCGCCAACCGCTAGGGCTGCCGGGCGCGCCGCCCGTCGAGGCGCTCACCCCCGTGGCGGGGTTCTACGCGGCGCGCGACTTCGCGGTGAACAGCGCCACGGCCGCGCGCGGCGTGCGGCTCCAGGCGAGCGACGGCCCGTTCGCGGCGGGAGAGGGTCCGACGGCGGAAGGGCCCACGCTCGCGCTCATCATGGTGATGGCCGGGCGGGCCGCCTACCTGGAACACCTCGACGGGCCAGGCGTGGCAGTGCTCGAGGAGCGGATCGGCCCGCGGTCGCCGTCGTCGGACACCTGAACCCCGCCCCTCCCCACCCCCGCCCCGAGGCATCTCGTGGCAACCCCTCGCCCCGCGGCGCGGAGGCAAGTACGTTGACGGCATGACGTGGTTCACGGTCGAAGCGCCCCTGGTCACCCGCCCCGAGATCGAGTCGCTGCTCGCTCGCATGCTCGACGAGGCGAAGGAGCGCCTGGGCATCGCCGAGTACCGGCGCGTGCTGCTGCTGCCGCCGGACATCACGCGCGCGCACGCGGGCCTCGGCTGGATGACCGAGCACGTGTACCACCTGCTCGACGGCCAGGGGGCGGAGGTGCACGTGATCCCGACGCTCGGGCAGCACGTCCCGCACACCCCCGAGGACAACACGTGGATGTTCGGGTCCATCCCCGAGGAGCGCATCCACGCCCATGACTGGAAGAACGGCGTCACGCACGTGGGCACCGTCCCGGCAGAGTTCGTGCGGGACCGCACGGGTGGGGCCGTGGACTGGGAGATCCCCGTGGACCTCAACACGATGACGGTCACCGAGCACTGGGACCTCATCGTCAACCTGGGGCACGTGGTGCCGCACGAGGTGCTCGGCTTCGCCAACCACAACAAGAACTACTTCATCGGGCTGGGCGGCAAGCGCACGCTCGGCGCGGCGCACATGGCCTCGGCCGTGTTCGGCATCGAGAACAACCTCGGCAACCTCCTCACGCCCGTGCGCGCGGCCTTCAACTACGCCGAGGAGCACTTCCTGGGCGACCTGCCCGACGTGTACTTCCAGGTCGTGATGGCCTACGACGACGCCGGCTCGCTCATCCACACGGGCGTCTACGTCGGCGACGACCTCGCCACCTACGAGGACGCCGCGCGCG
>JAAYZM010000520.1 GCA_012514835.1 Actinomycetales bacterium | reverse complement strand
TCCAGGCGCAGCGGGACTTCTTCGGTGCCCACACCTACCGGCGAGTCGACCGGCCGGGGACCTTCCACACCACGTGGTCGGGCGACCGGAGCGAGGTCGAGGCCTGAGGCCCGGGGGCTCAGCCTCGAGCGCCGCGCAGGCGGCGCACGATGTCGCCCGCGCCCCGCTTCGCCCGCAGCGCTGCCCGCAGGCTCGCGTAGACGGCGGGACGCACGGGGAGGTCCCAGGCGGGGGCGACCTCGGTGACCGTCTCGGAGAACTTCGTCTTCATCGTCGTCAGTCCCTCGAGCGAGGGGGCGAGCTCGGAGCCGATGCCCATGAGGTCGAAGGTGCGCACGCCCTCGTCGCGCAGGGTGCGGATGACGTGCCAGTACAGCTGGGTCGGCGCGTCGTGGGCGCGGCCCTCGGCGGTGCTCGCGGCGTAGTAGGCGGTCGCCGCGCCGTCGTGCACGGTGACGATCGTCCACGCCTGCACCTGCCCCTCGTGGCGACCCACGAAGAGGCGGCAGGCGCGCGGTCCGAGCGTCTCGAGCATCGTCGTGTACACGGCGACGGGATGGAGCCGGAAGCCGTCCCGAGCGGCCGTCTCCCGCAGCACGGCGTACATCTCGCGCTCGAAGGCCCCGGCGGACAGGCCCGTCTCCTCGGTGCAGACGACCGGCTGCTCGCGCAGTCCCTTGCGCAGGTCGCGCCGCCCGCGCTTCTTCATCGAGGCGAGGATCTCCTCGTCGCTGCGGCCGGCGAGCTCCACGACGACGGTGCGGTCGTAGGTGACCGACTGCAGGAGCCGGTGGTGCCGCTGCGTGGGCCGGGCGGTGTGGAGGCGGAGGAAGACGATGCCGCGGTCGAGGGACCTCACCGTCGCGACGAGCCGGTCCTCGAGGCGACGCTCGAGCTCGGCGGAGGGCTCGGCGAACCAGACCGGTCCGTGCTTCGCCCACAGGTAGCGGAAGCCGCGCACGCGGTACTCGCTCAGCGCCACGACCGCGACCGGCTCTCCCTCGGACCGGTAGACGAAGCGTCGCCAGGGTCGCCTCCCCGGGACGGCGCGGTCGAAGGCGTCCCACAGGAGGGACTGCTCGACCGGCACGTCGACCTCGCGCGTCACCGCCTCGAACTCCTGGGCGTCCAGCTCGACGAGCTCCTCGCTCTTCACCGCATCACCGTCCTTCCGGCCCTCAGCCTAGGTGCTGAGCGGCGCCGCTCCCCGGAGGCGTGGAGGAGCGCCGCCCTGCCGCCGGGCGCGCCACGGGCGGGCATCTCCACCGGGCCGGGTTCGCACGGACGTAGGCTGGCGCGGTGACGTCCTCCTCGCTGCCGTCCCGCCCGGCGTCCGAGGACCCGCTGAGCGACGACCGCCTGCGCCGTGGCTCGGTCCTCATGGCCACCGGCACGCTCGTCTCGCGCGGGACCGGGCTGCTGCGCACGCTCCTGCTCGTCGCGGCCGTCGGGACCGTCGGTCCCGTCGCGGACGCCTTCGACATCGCGAACACCCTGCCGACGATGCTCTTCGCGCTCGTCTCCGCGGGCGCGATCCAGTCCGTCCTCATGCCGCAGATCATGGCCGCGATCCAGGCCGAGAACGCCCAGGAACGTCTCGACAAGCTCCTCACGCTCGCGGTCATCACCCTCGCGGTCCTCACGGCGCTGCTCGTCGCTGCGGTGCCCCTGCTCATCCGGCTGTTCTCGCTCGTGGGCGACTG
>JAAYZM010000519.1 GCA_012514835.1 Actinomycetales bacterium | reverse complement strand
TGCTGTCCGCCCTCGCGGCGACCCGCCACCGCCTCGACGTCGTGAGCGCGTTCCGGGGCACCGACCTCGACCCCGACCGCTTGCGCGGGCCCGGTTCGCGGCTGCTCGCGGACCTGCTCGAGTTCGCCGAGGAGCGCGCCGCGGGCGGACGCATCGAGGCCGAGCCGCAGCTCGAGATCGGTGACGACGTGGTAGACCGCCTCGTGATCGACCTCGCCGAGCGGCTGTGGCGTGCCGGTCTGTTGGTCGATGTGGGTCACGGCCTGCCCGGGGGACTCCGGATCCCGCTCGTGGTGGGTCACCGCGAGCTGCCCGACCGCTTCCTCGTGGCCGTCCTCACCGACGACGCCGAGTACGTGGGCGAGCCGAGCGTGCGCGTGCGCGACCGTCAGGTGGGCGGCCGCCTCGAGCGCCTGGGCTGGGTCGTGTCCCGCGTGTGGTCCGCCGCGGCGTTCCTCGACCCGCAGGCCGAGGCCGACGCGATCGCGCGGCTCGTGCACGAGGCCGCGGACCGTGCGCTCGCGGCGGCTCCGCGACGCACCCCCACCGAGGCACTGCCCCTCGTGGGACCCGAGGAGGCGGACGAGCCCGCGCCCGCCTCGGCCCCCGCCTCGGCCCCCGCTTCGGCACCCGTGACGGCGAGCGTGCCCGCGGTGTTCCGCGAGGACCCGCGGCCCGCGTTCGACGACATCGTCGCGGGCACCGAGACGGCTCCCGCGGTGAGCTCGCCCACCGCCCGTCCGGTCTTCAGCCCCGTGACCAGCCCTGTCAGCAGCCCCGCGGCTCCCACGAGCGCGAACTCCTCGACCAGTGCCTCGTCTCCCGTGAGCCCCTCGTCTCCCATGAGCGCGGCGTCTCCCGTGAGCACCTCGTCTCCCGCGAGCGCGGCGGCCTCGGAGTCGTCCGAGGCCGATGCTCACGTTGTCGCGGAGCAGCCGGCGTTCGACCTCGACGTCGCGGAGCCCCTCGCGCGGACGGCCCCCCGTCCGCCGATCGCCCGTGGTCTCCCGATCGGTGCGTACGGCGACGACGAGCTCGACCTCCTCGCGACCTGGCTCGTCTCGGACGGTCAGCCGCGCGACGAGGAGACGCTCGCGGCGGACCTGCGCACGGAGCTCGGGATCACGAAGCGCGGGACCCGGGTGGACACGGTCCTCGCGGCCGTCGCTCGCCGCGCCCTCGCCTGACTGCTTCTCGCGAGCAGGCTGCACCCGCCCACGGCCTTGCGAGCGGAGTGCGGGACAATGGTTCAGTGACTTCTTCGACCCCGCGCCGTCGGCGTGCCCCGCGCCGGGTGGTGCGGGCCGTCGGCGAACCAGGCACCTCGGTCCCGATCCCCGTGACCGACGACGAGCCGGGGCCAGGACGCCGGGCACAGAGTCAGCGCGTCATCGACCCGATCGTCCCGAACCGTGCAGCGGACGACACGGGGATCGGCTGGCACGAGTCAGACGACTCGAACGACGAACGCCTCCGCCGCGACGTCCCACCCCACTGGGGCTAGCGGCCTACTGCTTGGCGAGGAGGTCGCGGATCTCGGTGAGCAGGACGACGTCCTCGGAGGGAGCCTCCGGCTCGGGCTCGAGGCCCTTGGCGCGGCGCTCTGCGAGCTTGTTCATGGGGAGCACGATCACGAAGTACACGGCGATCGCGATGAGCAGGAACTGCAGGATCGCGTTGAGGATCCCGCCCACGGAGATGATCGCGTCGGGGGTGTCGCCCGGGTTCACGCGCAGCGTGATGTCCCAGATCCGCGAGAGGTCGGGTGCCCCGAAGATCGCCCCGATGAGCGGCGTGATCAGGTGGTCCACGACGGCGGTGACGACGGCACCGAACGCCGCACCGATCACGACGCCGACGGCCAGGTCGATCGCGTTCCCGCGCAGGACGAACTCCTTGAAGCCTCCGAAGATGCCCTTCATGCCACTTCCCCTCGTCGATCGCCCCCGGCGGACCTCCCGCCCGCGCCGATCATTGCACCAGAACCGCGCTGAGCACACCCGAACCCGCGTGACCTGCGAGAACAGCCGCTTCTGAGGAGCTCACGGCCAGGAGCACGAGGCCGCTCGCGGTCGAGGTCCCGCCGCCGAACAACCCACCCGCGGCGGGCTCGGCGGTGGCGGGCCCGGCGAGCACCAGGGCCGCGTGCGCCACCCGCTCGGCTTTTCCCCCTTCGACAGCGGCCACGTACACGTCGACCCGGTCGCCCACGCGCAGCAGCCCGGCGAGCTCGGCGTCGGAGAGCCGCACGGGCGCGGCGACGGAGCCCGGCGGGGCGTCCTCCCACCACTCCTCCCCGGTGAGCACGCCGTCCGCGAGCGGCATCCCCGCGGGCACGGCGACGGCGAGGGTCCGGCCCGCGAGATCGTCGGGTCGCGAGGGCTGAGCGCTGGCCTCGTCCGGCGCGAGCCGCTCGGGCCATCGCGCGGCCCGTACGTCGCCCGCGGCGAGCTCGGTCCCGGCGTCGAGGGCCCGCGCGGCCACGAGCACGGTCACGTGCGGTTCGGGTGCGGGCCGCACGGCATCGACAACGACGACGGCGCCCACGAGGCCCATCAGCACGGTCAGCGGGATGCGCGCGCGCCAGACCAGCAGGCGCAGCGGTGGGGGGCGTCGAGACATTCCCGCAAGGTATGCGGCTCCCGGGGAACGCCGTCGTCGGCGGACCGTGGCCTGTGGAACGGCGTGCGCCGCCGTGCGGGAGCCGCGTTACGCGGAGGCGGAGGCGGAGGCCTTCGAGGTGGAGGTGCTGCTCGACGACGAGCTGTCCGAGGAGGAACTGGTCGAGGACGTGCTGCTCGAGGACGTGTCACCGGAGGAGGAGCCGCTCGACGCACCGGTCGAGGAGCCCCCGTTGGACGATCCCGAGGTGCTCGCGGGCACGGACGCGTTGGCGCCGGAGCGCGAGTCGGTGCGGTAGAACCCGGAGCCCTTGAACACGACCCCCACGCCGGAGAAGAGCTTGCGCAGCACGCCGGAGCACTCGGGGCACACGGTCAGCGAGTCCTCGGTGAAGGCCTGCTGGATCTCGAAGGCGTGCTCGCACTGCGTGCATCGGTAGGCGTACGTGGGCATCGTGAGGTCTCCTGGCGGGGCTGCTGCGTGGCGCGAGGCGCGCCGCATATCGTAACGGCCGCAAGGCTCGCCGTATGCCCGCGCCCATCCTGCGGGCCGGTGAGCGGCCCACGCGGGGCCCGCCCCGGTAGCCTGTGCGGGTGTCCCGCCGTCGAGTTCTGCGCACCGTCCTGACCGTGACCGCCGTGGTGGTGGTCGTGGCTCTCGTGGCGACCACGCTCGGGGTCGCAGCCCTGGTGCGCCGCCCGCTCCCGCAGGTCAGCGGCGCGCTGCGGGTGCCGGGCCTCGACGCGGAGGTGACGGTCACGCGTGACGCGCGCGGCGTCCCGGCGATCCGTGCCACGACGTCGCACGACCTGTTCATGGCGCAGGGCTTCACGCACGCGCAGGACCGCTTCTTCGAGATGGACTACCGCCGTCACGTGACGTCGGGTCGGCTCTCGGAGCTCGTGGGGTTCAACCAGGACGCGCTCGACGCGGACCACGTGATCCGGACGTTCGGCTGGCGCAACGTCGCGGAGCAAGAGCTGTCGATCCTGGCCCCGGAGACGCGGGAGTATCTCGAGGCGTACGCGGACGGTGTCAACGCGTACCTCGCGACGCGCAGCGCGCAAGGGCTGGGCATCGAGTACACGGTGCTCGGGCTCCAGGTGGACGTCGCGGAGCCGGAGCCGTGGGACCCGGTGGACTCGCTCGCGTGGCTCAAGGCGATGGCGTGGGACCTGCGGGGCAACTTCGACGAGGAGTTCTCGCGCGCGGCCCTCTACGCGGCGCTGCGGGACGTGGACCGCGTGAACGAGCTGTTCCCGCCCTACCCGGAGACGGTCAACACCCCGATCGTCACGCCCGCGGAGCTCGCCTCGGCGACGAAGGAGGGGGCCGACGACGGCGCCCCCGGTGGCGAGAGCGACACGGACGCGGAGCCCGTGGTGGGCGGCTCGGTGGATGCGATCCTCGGCAGCTCGGCCCTGGACCGGGCCCTCGAGGCCGCGCAGCGGGCGCTCGACGCCGTGCCGGAGCTGCTCGGCAACGGTGAGGGCGTCGGGTCCAACTCGTGGGTGGTGGCGGGCGAGCACACCGCCTCCGGCCTGCCCCTCCTCGCGAACGACCCCCACCTCGGCATCTCCGCCCCGGGCATCTGGTCGCAGCAGTCGTTGCGGTGCGCCACCGTGGGCCCGCAGTGCCCGTTCGACGTCTCCGGGTTCACGTTCGCCGGCCTGCCGGGCGTGATCATCGGGCACAACGCGGACCTCGCGTGGGGGCTGACGAACCTCGGCGCGGACGTCACGGACTTCTTCGTCGAGCGCGTCTCGGAGGACGGGGAGTACCTGTACGACGGCGAGATGCGGCCGCTCACCGTGCGCGAGGAGACGATCCACGTCAACGGCGGCGAGTCCTACGTGCTCGAGGTGCGCTCGACGGCGCACGGGCCCATCGTCTCGGACGTGTTCGGGCTCGAGTCGATCGAGCGGGTACCCGTCGCGCCGAGCCCCAGCCGGCCGGCCACCGAGCTCGCGGTGTCGCTCGCGTGGACGGCCCTGACGCCAGGTCACACGGCGGACGCGGTGTTCGCGTTCGCGACGGCGGCCACCCCGGCGGACATCGCGAAGGCCGCGGCGCTGTTCGAGGTGCCCTCGCAGAACATCGTGTTCGCGACGGTGGACGGCCAGATCGGCTACCAGGCACCCGGGAAGATCCCGGTGCGCGCCGCGGTGGACGGGGCCGTGCTCCCCACGGACGGCACGTGGCCGCGCCCCGGCTGGGACCCCGACTTCGACTGGCAGGGCTACGTCGACGCGGAGGACATGCCGTCCGCGCTCGACCCCGCCGAGGGCTTCGTGGTGGCGGCGAACCAGGCGGTGACGCCCGCGAGCGAGGACCCTTTCCTGACCCAGGACTGGGACTACGGCTACCGCTCGCAGCGCATCCGTGACCTCCTCGTGGAGCGCACCGCGCAAGGCCCGCTCACGGGTGAGGACATGTCGCAGGTCCAGCTCGACGCGCACTCTTCGTACGCGGACGTCCTGGTCCCGTGGCTCCTCGCGATCGAGATCGACAGCGAGTTCGACGCTGCGGGCCAAGAGCTGCTGCGCGAGTGGGACCGCTCGATGGACGTGGACTCGGCCGCCGCCGTGTACTTCGCGGCCGTGTGGCAGAACCTCCTCGAGCTCACGTTCCACGACGAGCTCCCGACGGACCAGCGCCCTGACGGCGGGTCGCGGTGGCTCGAGGTGATCCGGACCATCCTCGAGGACCCGCGCTCGGCGTGGTGGGACGACCGCACCACGGTGGGGGTCGAGGAGGGGCGTGACGAGATGCTCTCCCGGGCGCTCGTCGGTGCGCGCGCGGAGCTCACGCAACGGCTCGGCAAGGACCCCGCGGACTGGTCGTGGGGCAAGCTGCACCTCGCGGCCCCGGAGCACGCGGTGCTCGGCGGCTCGTCGATCCCGGCACCGGTGCGCGCGCTGATGAACCCGCGCCCCCTCGGGGTGGCGGGCGGTTCGTCGATCGTCAACGCGAACGGCTGGGACGCCGCGGACCCGGAGGGTTCGTTCCGCGTCAACTGGTCCCCGTCGATGCGGATGGTGGTGGACCTCGCGGACCTCGACGCCTCGACGTGGGTGGTCCTCACGGGCGCGTCGGGGCACCCGGGGTCACGCCACTACACGGACCAGTTCACGGCATGGGCCACGGGGGAGACGTTCGCCTGGCCGTTCAGTCCCACCGCCGTGACGAACGCGGCGCGCGAGACCCTTACGCTGCGGCCGGCATCCTGAGCCAGCGCCAGCCCTCGGGCGTGGCGACCGCGTCGACCCGCCGGTCGTGCGGCTCGACGGGCAGCGGGTACTCCTCGCCGTCGTAGATCTCCTCCGCGTGCACGAGCGCGATCACGGGGACGCCGTCGCGAGCGTGCTCGAGGGCGCGGTCGTACCAGCCGCCGCCGTTGCCGAGACGGTTCCCGCCCGTGTCGACGGCGAGCGCCGGGGCGAGGACCACGTCGGCCGCCGCGAGCGCCTCGGCGCCGAGGTCCTCTCCACCGGGCTCGGGCGGGCGACCGGGCGCGCGCTCGAGGAGGTCGTCCGCGCCGGTGAACTCGGCCCAGCCGCGCTGCAGGGTGGGACCGAGCACGGGCAGCAGGACGCGCTTGCCCTTGGACACGAGCAGCTCGATGAGCGGGAGGGTGCCGGGCTCTCCCACGCGTGAGGCGTAGAGCGCGACGCACGAGGCCTCGGCGACGTCGGGGATCGCGACGACCACCTGCGCGAGGTGGGCCGCGGCGTCCGCCTGGACCCGCGGGGAGCGGATGGTGCGGCTCGCACGGATGGCCGTGCGCAGCGTCTGTTTTGCGTCGACCACCTCGGCTCCTGCGGGCACGGAAGGGTGGGGCTGGGCGACGCTGCTCATGTCACAAGTTTGACACGAAATTCTCAGCACGCGGCAAAGTCCAGCCCTTCACTAGGCTGCCCCCATGACCATCACAAAGGCCGTCGTCCCTGCGGCAGGGCTCGGGACCCGCTTCCTGCCCGCCACGAAGTCCACGCCCAAGGAAATGCTCCCGGTGGTGGACAAGCCCGCCATCCAGTACGTGGTCGAGGAGGCCGTCGCGGCCGGCCTCGAGGACGTCCTGATGATCACGGGCCGCTCGAAGCACTCGCTGTCCGACCACTTCGACGCGATGCCCGAGGTCGAGTCGGCGCTCGAGGCGAAGGGCGACACCGACCGCCTCGCCCGGGTGCGCAAGTCCTCGGCGCTCGCGGACATCCACTACGTGCGCCAGGGCGAGCCCCTCGGCCTCGGCCACGCGGTGCTGCGCGCCAAGCGGCACGTGGGGAACGAGCCCTTCGCGGTGCTGCTCGGGGACGACCTGATCGACGAGCGCGACCCGCTGCTGCCGCGGATGCTCGAGGTGGCCGAGGAGAGGGGCGGGTGCGTGCTCGCCCTCATGGAGGTCCCGCGCGAGCAGATCTCCCTGTACGGCTGTGCAGTGGTGGAGCAGACCGACGACGACGACGTGGTGCGGGTGACCGGCCTCGTCGAGAAGCCCTCCGTCGAGGAGGCCCCGAGCAACCTCGCCGTGATCGGCCGCTACGTGCTTGACCCCGAGATCTTCGAGGTGCTCGAGCGCACGCAGCCAGGCCGCGGCGGCGAGATCCAGCTCACCGACGCGCTCGCCGAGCTCGCGGGAGAGGATGCCGCGAAGGGCCGCGGGGTCTACGGCGTCGTGTTCCGCGGCCGCCGCTACGACACGGGCGACCGGCTCGACTACATCAAGGCCGTGGTGCAGATCGCCGTGGCGCGCGAGGACCTGGGCCCGGACCTGCGCGCGTGGCTCACCGAGTTCACGGCCGGTGGCATGGAGTGAGGTCGATCCAGGACCAGCTCCAGGCGGTGCTCGCCGCCGCCCGGCCCGTTCACCCGCTCGACGTGGTCCTCGCGGACGCCGCGGGCTGCGTGCTCGCCGAGGACCTCCACGCGCCCGGCTCGCTCCCGCCCCGCGCGCTCGCGGCGCACGACGGCTACGCGCTCGAGCTCGACGCGATCTCGCAGGTGGGTCCCGGGCGTCCCGTCGTGCTGCCCGTGACGCACGACGTGGGCCCGGACGCCACCGAGCCGTTGCGGCTCGCCTCGGCGCAGGCCGTGCGGGTCGCGTCGGGTGCGCCGCTGCCCGTGGGGGCCGACGTCGTGGTCCCCGTCGCCTACACGGACCGTGGCACGGCGCGCGTCGAGGTGCACCGCACGGTCCCGCCCGGGTCCGGGGTGCGCGCGGCGGGCACGGACGCGCGCGAGGGCGAGATCGTCCTCGCGGCGGGCGTGCGGCTCGGGGCGTCGCAGATCGGGATCGCCTCGGCCCTCGGCCTGCGGCGGCTGCGCGTGCACCCCCGCCCGCGCGTCGTGGTGCTGCCCGTGGGTGACGAGCTGGTCGAGGCCGGGGCGCCGTCGCACGCGGGCCGGGTGCACGACGCGAACGGGCCCATGCTCACCACGGCCGCCCAGGCCGTGGGGGCCGCGGCGCACCGGGCAGCGATCGCGCCGGACGACCGCACGGCGCTGCGCGAGGCGATCGAGGACCAGCTGGTGCGTGCGGACCTGCTGGTCATCACGGGCGGTCTGGGCGACGGCCCGGACGACACGGTCCGCGAGGTCCTGACCCCGCTCGGCACCGTGCGCTTCGACCACGTCGCGATGAGCCCGGGGCGGACCCTCGGGTTCGGGACCGTCGAGCGTGAGGGCCGCGGCGAGGCGGTCCCGGTGTTCGCGCTGCCGGGCCACCCCGTCGCGGCGATGGTGGCCTTCGAGGTGTTCGTGCGGCCCGCCCTGCGTGCGATGGCCGGGTACGCCGAGCTGTTCCGCACCACCGTCTCCGCGACGGCGAGCGCCGCGTGGGCCGTCCCGAGCGGGCTGCGGCAGTTCGTGCCCGCGACCCTCTCGGGTTCCCCGGGCGGCGGGTACCGCGTCGCGCCGCTCGGTGATCCCGCGCACACCGACCTCGGCTCGCTCGCGCGCGCCAACGCGTTCGCCGTCGTCGGCGAGCGGGCCACCCGCGTGGACGAGGGCGACGCGGTGCACGCCCTCGTGCTGGACTCCCGTGGCTGAGGGCTGGCCCGTGAGCCTCGCCGACGGCGAGGTGCTGCTGCGACCCCTCCGGTTGCGCGACGAGCGGGCCTGGCACGCGCTGCGCAACGCGAACGCGCGGTGGCTCGACCCGTGGGAGGCCACGTCGCCCGTGCCGCTGACGGGGCAGCCGCCCACGTTCGGCCAGTACCTGCGGGCGCTGCGTGCCGAGGCGCGCCGGGGCCAGTCGCTCCCGTTCGCCGTGGACTACCGGGGCCGGCTCGCGGGGCGCCTCACCGTCTCGCAGATCGCCTACGGTGCGCTGCGCGGGGCGTCGATCGGGTACTGGGTGGGCGAGGAGTTCGCGGGGCGGGGGATCACGCCCACGGCGGTCGCGCTCGCGACGGACCACTGCTTCCGCGAGCTCGGGCTGCACCGCATCGAGATCAACATCCGCCCCGAGAACGCCCCGAGCCTGCGCGTGGTGGAGAAGCTCGGGTTCCGCGACGAGGGGCTGCGCGAGCGCTACCTGCACATCGCCGGGCGGTGGACGGACCACCGGACCTTCGCGCTCACGGCCGAGGAGGTGCCCGGCGGGCTGCTCGCCCGGTGGCACGCCGTCCGGGCTCAGGAGGCCGGCCAGGACCCCGCCGTCGGCCCCGGAACTACACCGGTGTAGTTCACGCGCCCGACACGCCGAGCCCCCTCCGCCGATCGGGTGAGGACCCCGCCTACCGTCGTGGTGTGTACAGCCCCGCCGGACTAGCAGCACTCGGTGTGGTGGGACTGTGGCTCGCGTACCTCGTGCCGCACCGGTTGCGGCACCGTCAGCAGCTCCTCGAGTCGCGGACGGAAGACCGGTACTCGGGCTCGATGCGGGTCCTCGCGGTCACCGACCGCGCCGAGGTCCGGCGTCGGGCCCAGACCGTGCGACCGACCACCGCCTCGGGGGCGGCGATCCTGACACCGGGACGCGGGACGAGGATCGTCGCGGCTCCCACCGGGGGAGCCACGGGAGGCGGGAACATGGACAGGCCGCACGAGTCGAACGAGAAGCGCGTGGTCGACGCTCGGCGTCGCATCGCGCAGCGTCACGCCCAGCGGGCCGCGGTGCTCGAGCGCCGTGCCGCGGGAGCCCGCCGTCGGCTCGTGCTCGTCCTCGCCCTGCTCGCCCTGACCGTCGGCGCGTGGACCGCCGCCGGGTTCGGTGCGCTCGCCGTGCCCGCCCTCGCCGCGATCCCCACCGTGCTGCTCGGCGCGACCCTCGCCCTGGGCCGCGCCGCCGTGCTCTCGGGCCAGCGCGCCGACGCTGCGTGGGCACGCGAGGAGGCCGCGCTCAGCAAGGCCGTCCAGGTCGCCGTGCGCCGCTCGGGCCCCGTCGCGACCGGCCGCGCCGTGCGCGGCAACGACGACGACACGCTCGTGATCGAGAAGGTCACCGACGTCGCCCCCGCCACGACGAGCGCAGGGTCCGACGACGGCGCCTCGTGGCAGCCCGTCCCCGTGCCGCGACCCACCTACACGCTCAAGGCCCCGGCCCCGCGCATGGAGCCCGCCCCGCTCGAGATCCCCGAGCGCGTCGTGGCCGAGCCCGTGGTGCCCGCCGCGAGCGCACCGGCCGAGACTGCCGCCGAGCGCCCCTCCGCGGGCCTCGACCTCGACGCGATCCTGGCCCGCCGCCGCGCGGTCGGGGAGTAGCCGAACCGGTTTGTCGAGCACCCCGGATGCGGTGCTAGTCTTGACCCCGCTCCCAGGGGCTGTGGCGCAGTTGGTAGCGCG
>JAAYZM010000518.1 GCA_012514835.1 Actinomycetales bacterium | reverse complement strand
GCCGAGGCCCGCGTCAGCCCGCCGTCTCGCCGATGATCTTGCGCAGGTAGGCGTACGTGAGGTCGCCCGTGCGCTGGTCGAACTCGTGGTTGTAGCCGTGCTTGTTGTACAGCGCGATGTTCTGCACGGAGTCCTGGCTCGTGAACACCCAGATCTCCTCGGTGCCCTCGGGCAGCGCGCCCGCGACGGCGAACATGAGCTGCGTGCCCAGGCCGAGCCCCTGCACGTCGGGCGCCACGGCGAAGCGACCGAGCGTCGCCTTGGGGCCCTCGACCAGCACGCGCACCGAGCCGACGAGCCGGTGCCCGTCCCATGCGCCGAGCGTGATGACGTCCTCGCGCCCCAGGTCCGCGATCAGCTCGTCGAGCGTCTGCGTGAGCGGCGGGATGTTCGGGTCGCCCGTGACCTGGGCCTCGGACACGAACGCGGCTCGGCGCAACGTCAACAGCTCGCCGGCGTGCTCGACGTCGACGCGGCGGATCTCGATCTCGGGAGCGTCCATGCCCTCATGGTGGCAGAGGCCAGGCGATCCTCCTAAGCACGTCCAGCGCGCGTCCGCGATCAGGCCTCGCTCCCGTGGTGGCGCCAGCCGAGTACCCTCAGTGCTCGTGACCGACTCCCCCACCCCTTGGGTGCTAACGCTCTCCTGCCCCGACCGCCCCGGCATCGTCCACGCCGTGGCCGGGCTGCTCGCCGAGCACGGCGGGAACATCACGGAGTCCCAGCAGTTCGGCGACCCGGACACGGGGCTGTTCTTCATGCGCGTCCAGGTCGAGTCCGCCGCGGGGCGTCCCGAGCTCGAGTCGGCGCTCACCGAGCTGGGCGAGCGCTTCGCCATGACGTGGCACCTCGACGTCGCGGGCCGGGCCGTGCGAACGCTCGTCATGGGGTCCACTGCGGCGCACTGCCTCAACGACCTCGCCTTCCGCCAGCGCTCCGAGTCGCTGCCCATCGAGATCGTCGCGGTCGTGTCCAACCACACCGTGCTCGCGGACCTCGCCGCGTTCTACGGCATCGACTTCCACCACGTGCCCGTCACCGCCGCGACGAAGGCCGACGCCGAGGCGCGCCTGCTCGAGCTGGTCCGCGTGCTCGACGTCGAGCTCGTGGTGCTCGCCCGCTACATGCAGGTCCTCTCCGACGACCTGTGCCGCGAGCTCGAGGGCCGGATCATCAACATCCACCACTCGTTCCTGCCCTCGTTCAAGGGCGCGCGGCCCTACGCGCAGGCCCACGACCGGGGCGTGAAGCTCATCGGCGCGACGGCCCACTACGTCACGGCGGACCTCGACGAGGGGCCCATCATCGAGCAGGACGTCGAGCGCGTGGACCACACACACTCCGTCGAGGCGCTCGTGGCCCTGGGCCAGGACGTCGAGCGGCGTGCCCTCGCGCGGGCCGTGCGCTGGCACGCCGAGCACCGGATCCTCCTGGACGGCCACCGCACCGTCGTCTTCCGCTAGACGCGCCCGGCCGACCCAGCTCCCGCCGTCGGCCCCCGCCTTCTCGCTCGGGCTCACCCACG
>JAAYZM010000076.1 GCA_012514835.1 Actinomycetales bacterium | reverse complement strand
GCGGCGCGGCGGGCCGGGTCCCCGGCGCGAGGGGTCAGGGGGAATGCCCCCTCGCGCCGGGAGTCGTGGCCCGGGCTCAGGTCAGGAGGTCTGACCGTTGAGCATCGGGGTGAGGATCGCGTCGTACTCGGCGGCGAGCGCCGTCACGTCGCCACCCTCGGCGATCTTCTGGAACAGGTCCTCGTAGACGAACGCACCCTCGATGGACGCCCAGCCCGGGGCCGCCGGGGTGAGCTTCGAGGCCGCGGCGGTCTCGATCAGCGTGGTGGCGAACTTGTCGTCACCGAGCGTGGAGACGAAGTCGGCGTTGGCCGGGCCGAGCCCGTTCTGGCCGAGCAGCGTCTGGTACTCCTCCGAGAAGATGATCCGCAGGAGGTTCTCGGCGAGCTCAGGGTTCTGCGACTGCGCCGAGATCGCGATGTTGGAACCACCGGCGAACACGGGGGCGATGCCGCCGTCCGTGCCCGGGAGGGCGAAGATGTCGAAGCGCGACTCGTCGACCATGCCGTCGCGGACCTCGTCGCCCGCGTCGTTCTTCACGAGGTCACCGATGGACCAGCGGGCCCAGCCCGGCGCCATGATGGTCGCGGCCGGCGGCGCGGCGCCGTCGGTGCCGTCGTTGAGGAACTCCCAGTACGCGACGTCACGGTCCGTGGCCGGCAGGTTCGAGGCGTCCGTGAAGATCTCCTGCCACTGCTCGAGGCCCTTGATCGTGTTCGGGTCGCTCAGCGTCGAGGTCCACGTGGTGCCGTCCGCGGTGGCGAGCTCGCCACCGTTCGCGAACACCCACGAGATGCCGTTGCGCCAGTCCTGGCCGCCCATCGCGAAGCCGGACATGTCGTCCGTGCGGAGCTTCGCGACGGCCTCGGTGAACTCACCGAGGGTCGTGGGGACCTCGACGCCCGCGTCCGACCAGATGTCGGGGCGGAAGAACATGTAGCGCGAGCCGAAGTAGTACGGCAGCGCGAACTTCTTGCCGTCCACGGTGCCCACGTCCACGAAGGACTGCAGCAGCTTCTCGCCGCCCAGCTCCTCGTAGATGCCGGACAGGTCCCGGAACGCACCCACCGTGGTGAACGTGGGCGACTGCGTGTTGCCGATCTCGACCACGTCGGGGGTGTTGGCGGCGTCGGGCAGCGCGGTGGTGAGCGAGGTGACGAGGTCGCCCCACTCCTGCTGCTCGATCACGAGCGTCGAGCCAGGGTTCTCCTCGGCGAACGTCGTCTTGAGGTAGTCGCGCAGCGCGTCCGGCGTGTCACCACCGGCGAGCCACAGCGTGATCTCGGCACCCTCGGGGGCGGGAGCGTCGCTCGTCTCGGTCTCGGCCGGGGTCGTGGCGCTCGTGTCCGTGGGGTCGGGTGTCGACGGGGTCGACGCGCAGGCGGCGAGGGCGAGTGTCGCGGCCACGCCGACGGCGGCAAAACGTAGGATCTTCACGTTGGGGTTCCTCCCAGGTATGCGGCTCGCCCTGTGCGATGCCGTTCTCAGTGCCAGGGGTGGAGATTCACTCCGACAAGCTGGACGGGCAGCTCGGGGTCGTCACGTGACCCCGAGCTGTCCGGACAGGACGAGGACGGCGGCCCCTTGCAGGGCGACGTCCGGTCCGAGCGCGGCCATCCGCACACCGAGTCCCGCCGCCACGACGGGCATCGAGCGCTGTGCGATGGTGTCGAGCGCCGCCTGGGCGAGAGGTCCGTCGAGCAGCTCTTCCGGGCCGCACAGCAGGATCTCCTTCAGGTCGAGCGCGGAGACGACGGGGGCCAGGGCGGTGCCGAGCCTCCGTCCGACCGACGCCAGTGCGGCGTCGGAGTCTTGGGGGTCCAGCCCGCGCACGCGAGCGCGCAGGGCGGGGGCGGACAGGATGGTCTCGAGGCAGCCGCGGCGGCCGCACGCGCACTCGGCGGGCTCCTCGCCCGAGCCCTCGTCGATCACGGTGACGTGCCCGAGCTCGCCCGCGGCGTCCCCGGGGCCGCGCACGAGCGCGCCGTGCAGGATGATCCCCGCACCGACACCGTGCCGGACCGTCAAGGTCAGCAGGCCCGAACCTTCCGCGCCGCCCAGGGTGTACTCCGCGAGCGCAGAGGTGTTCGCGTCGTTCGCCACGTGGGCAGGGATGCCGAGCTCGGCCGTGAGCCGCTCCGCGAGGGGCACGTCGAACCACCCGCGGTTGGGCGCCTGGACCACCACGCCCGCGGCGTTGATGACTCCAGGGGAGGCGACGCCGACGCCGACGACGGGCAGCGTGGTGGCCGCGACAAGCTCGCGGCACAGGTCCACGAGCGCGACGGTGGTCTCCTCCCCCCGCAGGCCGTCCTGGCTCGCGGAGCGCCGTTCGAGGATGACTCCCGTGAGGTTCATGACGGCGCCACGCATCTCGAGGTCGTCCGCGACGTCGACCGCGACGATCGCGAACTCGTCGGTGCGCATGCGCACGAGGGTGGCGGGCTTGCCGACGCGGGTCTGGCTCGCGAGCCCCGCCTCCTCCACGAGCTCGGCGGCCATGAGCTCGCCCACGAGGTCGGAGACGGTGACGCGCGTGAGGCCCGTGGCCCGGGCGAGGTCCGCCCGCGAGGACGGTCCCGCGTGGAAGAGGTGCTGGAGCACCATCGAGCGGTTGTGCGCGCGCGTGTGCTCCGGGAGGGCCTTGGCCGTGGCACGCAGTCCCGGTCCGTGGAGCCGGCGAGGGGCTGTCCTCGCCGTGGGCGTCGTCGTCACATTTGTTAGTAGAGCATCCTTACAAATGCCACGTCAACGCGATCCTGTGACCGTGATCACTTCGTGACCTGTCTGGGACCTTCTCGGTGCACCAGGCTCGGTGCACCAGGCTCAGTGCAGCCGCGCGAGCAGCTGCGCCCCGCGCGCGTCGAGCAGCCGCCCGCCCAGCACGATCCCCGCGGCGAGCACCACCGCTCCCCCGAGCAGCCCCACCGCGAGGGTCACGCCCGCGAGCCCCGGGCTGCGCGTCACGGTGAGCCAGAACAGCACCGTCACGGGGACGGCGAGCACGCCCGTCACGGCGGTCGACAAGAGCTGGGCCACGAGGCTCGCCCCGACCGCCCCCGTCTCCGTCGAGAACGGGCTCTCCCCCGCACGCGGCGCCGGGTAGGGCAGCAGCACGGAGCTCACCATCGCGACGCCGAGGCCCGCACCGAACAGTCCGAGCGCGAGCCCGAGCGACGCCCCGAGCAGGTCCCACCGGTCCGCGAGCCACGCCCCGCCCACGGCGAGTCCCACCACGAGCGGCAGCGCCCACGCCGCGAGCGCGAGGACCCGCCCCGCCCTGTCCGCGATCCCGGGCAGTCCCGCCGAGACGTGCATCCAGAACGCCGTGCCGTCGAACGCCGTGTCGTTGTGCCGCCCCCAGCCCACCGCACCCGCGACGAGCGGCGCGAGCAGCACCCCGCCCGAGACCGCCTCGAGGCCCACCACGCTCAGCAGCAGCGCGATGAGCAGGGGCATGAGCAGCGTCGAGGCGAGCGACGCGAGGTAGCGGGGGTCACCGAGCCAGTAGCGCAAGGACCTGCGCGCGACGGCGAGGGTCGCGTGCGCCGTCGTCGTCGGACCGCTCCCCGCCCCGAGGAAGGCGTCCGCCCTGCGGCGCGACGCCCCCACGGTGCTGGGCGGGTCCACGAGCAGCCGGTCCACCTGCCGCGTCCACACGAGCAGCCCGAGCCCCACGAAGCCCCACGCGAGCAACAGCTGCCCGATCGCGGCCGACCACGCGCCTTGCGCGGCCGCGGCCGGGGCGCCCCACGCGGCACCGAACGGCGTGTAGCTCAGCACGGCCGCGACGCGCGGGACCCGCTCGAGCGTGCCCTCGAGGCCGAGCGAACCGAGACCGATCAGCAAGGGCACGACGGCGATCACCGCCACGACCGCAGCGACCCCCGCCAGCTCACGCGCCCGGCGTGAGGACAGCAGTCGCGTCGCGAGGGCCGTCGAGACCCGCGCAGCGAGGACGCATGTCGCGAACGCCGCGAGCGCGGCGGCCAGCGCGACCACCGTGGTCGCGAGGCCGTAGCCGCGCCACACGATCACCGACGCGAGGCACACGAAGCCCGTGAACACAGCGGGGATCGACATCGACGCGGCGACCACGAGCGCGGGCGCGAGACGCCGCGGGTCGAGGCCCAGCGTGGCGAACTTGCGGGGCGTGACCGTCTCGTCCGCCCCGAACATCAGCACTGGGAGCACGAACCAGCCCACGAGGAGCACCGCGCCCACCACCACGAGGGAGCTGGACTGGACCGTCGTCTCCTGCCCCGACAGCCACCGGGCCCCACCGAGCACGGCGGGCAGCATCGACACGGCCCACAGCGCCCCGAGCCCGAACAGGATCACGCGCCAGATCTCGCGCGACATCATGTTGCGCAGCAAGAGCAGGCGGAGCCTTACGACGGTCGCAACCACGCGAGCCCCGCCTCCGGTCCCCGGGCACCGAGCAGGTCGAAGAACCGCTCCTCGAGCTCGGCGCCCGCGCGCACGTCGTCGAGCGAGCCTGTCGCGAGCACGCGGCCCGCCCCGATCACCGCGACGTGGTCGCACATCCGCTCCACGAGGGCCATGACGTGCGAGGACAGCACCACCGTGCCGCCCTGGGCCACGAACTCGGCGAGGATGCGCCGGATCACGCCCGCCGAGACGGGGTCCACGGCCTCGAACGGCTCGTCGAGAACGAGCAGCCGCGGGGCGTGCACCAGCGCGCACGCGAGCGTGATCTTCTTCGACATGCCCGCCGAGAAGTCCGCCACGAGCGTCTTGGACGCCGCGTGCAGGTCGAGGGCCGTGAGGAGGTCGTCCCGCCGCTCCGCGATGACGTCCCGCGGCATGCCGCGCAAGAGGCCTGCGTAGGAGATGAGCTCGGCACCCGTGAGGCGGTCGAACACGCGCAGCCCGTCCGGGAGCACACCGAGCAGCGGCTTCGCCTTCGCCGGCTCACGCCACAGGTCCACCCCGTACACGTGCACCTGACCCGCGTCCGGGGCCAGCAGCCCCGTGGCCATCGACAGCGTGGTCGTCTTGCCCGCACCGTTGGGGCCCACCACGCCGAACATCGAGCCCGCCGGGATGTCGAGGTCGAGGCTGTCCACGGCGAGGGTCTCGCCGAAGCGCTTGACGAGGCCGCGCAGGCGCAGGGCCACGGGCGGTTCCGGGGCAGCGGGGGGCTCCGCGGTCGGGACGGGGGCCGACGACGGCGGTGCGCTCGGCGTCGTCGGCGGTTTCGTCATGACGTGAGCGTAGCCGCGCGCCCCGTCCGTCCGGGACCCGTCCCCCACGCGAGTGGCTCGCCTGCTCCTAGGCTGGACCCAGGACAGTCCGAACCGAGAGGCACACCGTGAGCAGCGCACCGATCGACCCGACCACCACCGACGCCTGGGCCGCCCTGAGCGAGCACCACGAGGCGCTCGACCCCGACCTTCGCGCGTGGTTCACCGCGGACCCCGAGCGGGCCACCCGCCTCACATTCCAGCTCGCTGACCTGCACGTGGACCTGTCCAAGAACCTCGTCACGGACGAGACGCTCGCGCTGCTGGTCCGGCTCGCCGAGGAGGTGGGCCTCGCGGAGCACACGCGCGCGATGTTCGCCGGTGAGCACATCAACGTGACCGAGGACCGCGCCGTGCTGCACACCGCGACGCGCCGCCCGCGCGGGATGACCCCGCCGCTCGTGGTGGACGGCCAGGAGGTCGACAAGGACGTCCACGAGGTGCTCGACCGCGTCTACGCGTTCGCGGAGGCCGTGCGCTCGGGCGCGTGGACGGGTGTGACGGACGAGCCGGTGCGGACCGTGGTCAACATCGGCATCGGCGGCTCCGACCTCGGGCCCGTCATGGCGTACGAGGCCCTCAAGCCGTACGTGGCCGAGGGGATCGAGGTGCGCTTCGTGTCCAACATCGACCCCGCGGACCTGGCCGAGAACGTCAAGGACCTCGACCCGCGCACCACCCTGTTCATCGTGGCCTCGAAGACGTTCACGACGCTCGAGACCCTCACCAACGCCCGCCTTGCTCGCGCGTGGCTGCTCGACGGGCTCGTGGGGCTGGGCGCGATCGAGGACACCGAGGAGGCCCGCCGCGGCGCCGTCTCGCAGCACTTCGTGGCCGTGTCCACGGCGCTCGACAAGGTCGCCGAGTTCGGCATCGACCCCGCGAACGCGTTCGGGTTCTGGGACTGGGTGGGTGGGCGCTACTCGGTCGACTCCGCGATCGGGACCTCCCTCGTGATCGCCGTCGGCCCCGAGGCCTTCGCCGAGTTCCTCGCGGGGTTCCACGCCGTGGACGAGCACTTCCGCTCGGAGCCCTTCGAGCGCAACGTGCCGGCCCTCATGGGCCTGCTGAACGTCTGGTACGTCAACTTCTTCGACGCCCACACGCACGCCGTGCTGCCCTACGCGCAGTACCTGCACCGCTTCCCCGCGTACCTCCAGCAGCTCACCATGGAGTCCAACGGCAAGTCCGTGCGCTGGGACGGCAGCCCCGTTACCTGCGACACCGGCGAGATCTTCTGGGGCGAGCCGGGCACCAACGGCCAGCACGCGTTCTACCAGCTGATCCACCAGGGCACCCGGCTCATCCCCGCGGACTTCATCGCGTTCGTCAACCCGGCCTACCCGCTGAAGGACGGCGCCACCGACGTGCACGGCCTGTTCCTCGCGAACTTCCTCGCGCAGACCAAGGCCCTCGCCTTCGGCAAGACAGCCGCCGAGGTCGAGGCCGAGGGCAGCACTGGTGCCCTCGTGGCCGCCCGCACCTTCGCCGGCAACCGGCCCACCACCTCGATCTTCGCGCCGGCGCTCACTCCAGGCGTCCTCGGGCAGCTCATCGCGCTGTACGAACACATCACCTTCACGCAGGGAGTGGTGTGGGGCATCAACTCCTTCGATCAGTGGGGCGTCGAGCTCGGCAAGCAG
>JAAYZM010000517.1 GCA_012514835.1 Actinomycetales bacterium | reverse complement strand
TCGCGGGGCTGTGCGAGGCGGAGGGCATCGAGGCCGGTCCCGGGGTGCTCCCGCTCGTGGTCCGCGCGGGCGGCGGCTCGTTCCGTGATGCGTTGTCCGTGCTGGACCAGCTCCTCGCGGGCGGCCAGACCATCGAGTACGAGGGCGCGCTCGCCCTCCTCGGCTACACCTCCGTCGCCCTGCTCGACGACGTGGTCGCGGCAGTCTCCGCGGGCGACGGCGCGAGCGCGTTCCGGGTGATCGACCAGGTGGTCTCGACGGGCCACGAGCCGCGCCGATTCGTCGAGGACCTCCTCGAGCGGTTGCGCGACCTCATCGTGCTCGCCGCCGCTGGCGACGCCGCCGGTGCCGCGATGCGCGAGCTGCCCGCGTACCAGTTCGAGCGCATGGAGACGCAGGCCCGCAACCTGGGCCCCGCGGAGCTCTCCCGCGCCGCTGACCTCGTCAACGACGCCCTCCGCGAGATGGCCGGGGCCACCTCCCCGCGACTCCAGCTCGAGCTGCTCATCGCACGCTTGCTCCTTCCTGCCGCCGACGACGGCGACCTCGGGGTGGCTGCCCGCCTCGACCGGCTCGAGCGCGGTGCCGGTGCCGGGGGAGTCGCACCGGCGGCTGCTCCTGCGCCCGCGGCCCGTCCTGCCGTGCCCGTGGCGGCCCCGCCCGCGCCTGCGGCCGCTCCGCCTGCCCCTCCCGCGGACCTCGAGGACGGGGAACGCCACCGCCCGCCGGTCGCGCCCGAGCCCGAACCCGAGCCCGACGACGTTGTCGCTCCCACCGCTGCCGCTCGGCCGACCGCGCCTGTTTCCGAGGCACCTGCTGGCCCCGCCGAGCCGGCGCATGTCGAGCCCGACCCTGCGCCCGTCACGGAACCCGCTGCCCCCGAACCTGTCGCGGCACCTACGGGCGGGGTCGCGCAGGTCGAGACGGAGCTGCTGCGCCGCCGATGGGACGAGGTCCTCGCGGAGATCGCCACGCTGCGCCGTGCTACGTGGGCGCTCGTGAGCCAGAACGCCCAGGTGGGTGAGCTCACGGGCAGCACGCTGAGCCTCGTGTTCTCCTCGGCGGGCCTCGCCACGGCGTTCCGCAACGGCTCGCACTCCGAAGTGGTCCAGCGCGCGCTCCACGAGACCCTCGGGGTGGACGTTCGCGTCGAGGGCACGCTCGCGGGCGCCGAGGGCGCGACCAGTGCCCCGGCGACGGGTGCCGTGCCGGTCGCGAGCCGCGCGGCCAGCCCGGTCGAAGAGCCCGCGCCCCCGGCTGAGCCTGTCGCTGCACCCTCGACGCGGCCCGTCCCGCGCGTCGGCAGCCCCAACATCGCGAGCCCGGGTGGGTCCGCGGGGAGCACTGCGAGCCCTGCCGCGAGCGCGCCGTCTCCCGGCGGGCCGCCGTCGGGCACCACGTACCCGACGGACACGGTTCCGCCGTGGGACGTGCCGGGCGGTACCCCGCCGTCGGCCCCGAGCCCGGGTGAGCCTCCTGTGCCGGAGTCGGACGAGGACGCGTACGCGCGGGCGCGCAGCGAGATCGACGCGTCCGACCCCACGATCGACGAGTCGCGGACGATGGGTGTGCCGCTCATCGCGGAGATGCTGGGCGGCACGATCATCGAGGAGCAGACCGACCAGCCGTGACCCGTTCCGCCAAGCGTGCGCCAAGTTGCGCCAAGACTTGGCGGAAGCGTCCGGCGCGCCGGGCGGTGCGCCCCGGGGCGGTGTGGGTGGTTAGCCGTAGGCTGGCGGTGTGTACGAGGGCGCCGTCCAGGATCTGATCGACGAGCTCGGGCGGTTGCCCGGGGTCGGTCCCAAGAGCGCCCAGCGCATCGCGTTCCACCTGCTGGCCGCGGACCCGACGGACGTGCGGCGCCTCGTCGACGCGCTCACCGAGGTCAAGGACAAGGTGCGGTTCTGCGAGCTCTGCGGGAACGTCGCGCAGGACACGCTGTGCCGCGTGTGCACGGACCCGCGCCGCTCGGACGCGACCATCTGCGTGGTCGAGGAGCCCAAGGACGTCGTGGCGATCGAGCGCACGCGTGAGTTCCGCGGCAGGTATCACGTGCTGGGCGGCGCCATCAACCCGATCGCGGGTGTGGGCCCGGACGACCTGCGGATCGCGAGCCTCCTGACCCGGCTCCAGGACGGCACGGTCACCGAGGTGATCCTCGCGATGGACCCCAACGTCGAGGGCGAGGCCACGGCCACCTACCTCGCGCGGCTCCTGGTGCCCATGGGCATCGCCGTGAGCCGGCTCGCCTCGGGCCTGCCCGTGGGCGGGGATCTCGAGTACGCCGACGAGGTCACGCTCGGCCGGGCTTTCGAAGGACGCAGGAGGATCAGTGCCTGACCAGCCCGACACCGAATTTGCCGACGTCGCCCGCGCCGTCGCCTACGAGGCGCGCGGCTACCTGAGCACCGTCACGGAGGTGGCTTCCGGGTCGAACCCCGAGGCGTCCGTCCCGCTGCTGCTGCTGGCCGTCTCCGACATGCTCGCGGCCGGCGCACGCCTCGGCGCCATGGTGGACGTGGTGCCCGTGGACCGCTTCGAGCCGGACGTGGGTCCCGACGCGGACCTCGACCCCTTGCGGCTCGGCCTCGCCAACATGCTCGAGGGCATCGACGAGTACGCCGAGGTCGTGGACCCGCTCGTGGACCCTCAGCTCGGTGCCGGGGCGCTGTCCGCGGACCTCGCGACCGTCGCGAGCGCGCTCGACCAGGGGCTCGCTCACTACGAGGCCGGGCGTGAGCTCGAGGCACTGTGGTGGTGGCAGTTCAGCTACCTGTCCTCGTGGGGCGAGCGGGCGTCGAGCGCGCTGCGCGTGCTTCAGGCGCTCCTGGGTCACCTGCGCCTCGACGTGCCGGACGACGTGGCCGCCGAGGCGGAGTACGACGCCCTGCAGCCCTGACTACGCGACGCGGGTGCCGCGCGGGAGCTTACGCACCGGGATGGACAAGCGCCGCACCGCGACCCACAGGCCCGCCCCGCCCAGCAGGGTGAGCGCGCCCACGCCCCACGGCCACACGGGAGAGCGGTCCGGGTCGCGCGGCTCGACGGGTGAGGACAGATTTCCGTAGTAGCACTGGTCCTGCTCGAGCGTCGGGCCCATGCGGACCTCTCGAACACCCGCCCGGATGGCGGACATGATCCCGGTGGGCCCGTAGTACTCCTGGTCGGGCTCTCGCGGGTCCTCGGGCATCGCGTCCGCCACCACCACGAACGGGTTCGCGGCGAGGAGCCACCACGTGCGCTCGGTGTGCGGCTGGGTCCACTCGTCCTCGTACCACTCGCACTGGAAGTTCGGGTTGTCGTCCGTCTCCCAGTCCCACGCGTTCTCGACCTCCGGCGGGACACCCCAGATGTTCACCGTGGTGGGCGAGACGGTCAGGGCGAGCGAGAGCCCGAACACGATGAGGCTGATGACGGTGAGGCTCGCGACGCCCAGGTAGGTCAGCACGGCCGAGGAGGAGGTCTTGGGCACGAGCGAGGAGAAGCCGAGCCCGAGAGCGACGACGACGGCGAGCACGAACGCGAGCAGCGCGATCGTGACGAGCACGGCCGCGATCGACAGGCCACCCTGAACCACGCCCCAGATCAGGAACGGCAGCGAGACCACGAGGAACGCGAGGGCGGCCGTCCACGCGGCGAGGAGCTTGCCGACGGCGATCTCGGCGGGCGTCAGGAGCGTGACCTGCAGGATCGCGAGGGTGCCCGCGTTGCGGTCCCCGTTGATGGCCGACGACGAGAGCGTGGGCGCCACCACGATGCCGAGCAGGAGGATGAAGAACACCACGACGTCGAACACCACGCGACCGAAACCGCCGTCGCCCAGGAACGACTCGTTGCCCACCGTCACCGAGGTGAGGACCGTGACGAGCCCCACGATCGCGAAGAACAGCGCGAGGCCCACGTACCACTTGGTGGAGCGCAGCCGCTGGCGCAGCTCGAGCTTGGCCACGGTCGACACCCCGTGCCACGACAGGGCCCACGTGCCGCGCTCGCGGGTCGCAGGAGCAGGGGCGGGCTCGCTGGCAGGCACGGACGGCTGCTCGGTCACGGTGCTCATCGCCGCTCCTCGTCGAGGGAGAGATAGGTCTGTTCGAGCGCGCCACCCGCGGGGGCGATGCTCACGAGCGGCACGTTCGCCGCGACGGCGTCACGCACGAGGGTCGCAGCGGCGGCCTCGTCCGGGATCCGCAGGAGGACAGAGCCTCGGGTGGGCGCACCGGCCACGGGGGCGCCGTCGTCGGACATCCCCTCCACCTCGAAGGCCGCACCCGTCGCGGTGAGGAACCCCTGGAGCGCCGCGCCGTCGAGCGCCGTGACGCGCCACTGACGACCCCCGGCGTCGAGGCTCGCGAGCTGATCTGCGGAGACGGAGCGGCCGCCGGAGATGAACACGGCGTCGTCCGCGAGCTCGTCGAGCTCGGTGAGCACGTGCGAGGAGACCAGGACCGTCTTGCCCTGCGCTGCGAGCGAGCGCAGCAGGACGCGCAGGTCCACGCGCGAACGGGGGTCGAGGCCCGCGGCGGGCTCGTCGAGGAGCAGCACCTGAGGGTCGTGCACCAGGGCGCGGGCCAGGCCGAGGCGCTGCTTCTGGCCGCGCGAGAGCACCGAGGCGGGGCGCGTGGCGAACTCAGAGAGGTGGACCGTGGCGAGCAGCTCGTCCGCGCGGGCCCGTGCCATCGCGGCGGGCATCCCGTAGGCGGCGGCGAAGGTCTCGAGGACCTCGCGCGCTGTGAGGGAGTCCCACGTGCCGAACGCGTCCGGCATCCAGCCCGTGCGGGCCCGCGCGTGCCGCGACTGCGTGACCGGGTCGAAGCCCGCGACGCGCACCGTGCCCGCGTCCGGGACCAACAGGCCCGCGAGCACGAGCAGGAGCGTCGTCTTGCCCGCCCCGTTGGGCCCGATGAGCGCGGTCACACGACCCGCCCGGGCCTCGAGGTCCACGCCGTCGACGGCACGGACCGCGCCGAAGTGGCGGCGCACCCCCTGAACGCTGATCGTCATGGCGTCAGCGTAGGGGTCGAGTGGCCCGCGGCACAGGGATTCCCCAGGTCAGCACGGTCTCTTCACACGAACGGTCGCGCGGCCTCCGCCGTCGTCGGCCCTCGCCGTTCCCCCGCCCGGCCCGGATGGTGGGCGCCCCGGAATCCCCTGGACGCCCCGCACTACACTGACCGCGACCCAACCGAACCTGGTGGACCGTTGAGATAGACGGGACCAGTGACGAAGCGGAGCAGTTCAGTGGCACTCATCGTGCAGAAGTACGG
>JAAYZM010000516.1 GCA_012514835.1 Actinomycetales bacterium | reverse complement strand
CCGAGCATCTCGAAGGTGCTCGAGCGTGCCGCGCACGCCCGCACGGAGGAGACCGTCGCCGGTCTCGAGCGCGTGGTCGAAGGGTTCGGTGGCTGACGTGGCATCCATCATCCGCTTGCCCGAGGTCATGGCGAACGCGACCGAGGCCGTCATCGCGACGTGGGTCGCCGCGGAGGGCACCGAGGTGTCCGTCGGTGACGTGCTCGCCGAGATCGAGACCGAGAGGGCCGTGGTCGAGATGAACGCCGAGGAGGCCGGGGTGCTCGCGAAGCACCTCGTCCCGGCGGGCACGCTCGTCCAGGTGGGCGCGCCCGTCGCGCTCTTGCTCGCCTCGGCCGACGAGCCCTACGACCTCGCCGCGCTGCTCGGCGAGGAGGGCGCGGCCGAGCCAGAGCCCGAGGTGGGGGCGCAAGGGCCGACGACGGCGCCCTCCGGCACCGTGTCCTCCAGCACGGACCCCGAGCCCGGCTCGGCGAGCTCTGACACGTCGCACGGCGGGTCTCGCGTGTTCGCGAGCCCTCTCGCCCGCAAGCTCGCCCGTGAGGCGGGCGTGTCTGTCGATGTGCTCACCGGTTCCGGCCCGGGCGGGCGCATCGTGCGGCGTGACGTCGAGCGGCACCTCGCGGAGACACCCGCCGGTGCTGCGACGCCGAGCCACGGGGCGCCGTCGTCGGCCGATGCTGCCGCACCGTCCCGCCCCTCGCCGTCGGCCCTCCTCGCGGCTGCGGGCGAGACGCTCGTCCCTCACTCGCCGATGCGGCGCGCGATCGCACGCCGCCTCACGGAGTCGAAGCAGACCGTGCCGCACTTCTACCTCGTGGCCGAGACGCGCGTCGACGCGCTCCTCGCGCTGCGGGCGCAGGCGAACGCGGACCCCGCACGGCGCAAGCTGTCCGTCAACGACTTCGTGCTCAAGGCCGTCGCGGCGGCGTTCCGCGCCGTGCCGGAGGCGAACGTCGCGTGGTCCGAGGAGGGCATGCGGCGCTTCGAGGGGATCGACGTGGCCGTGGCCGTCGCGACCGAGGGCGGCGGGCTGCTCACCCCCGTGGTGCGCGGCGTCGACCGGCTCACCGTGACGGAGGTCAGCGCGGCAGTGGCGGACCTCGCAGGACGGGCGCGCGAGGGGAGGCTGCGGCAGGACGAGCTCGAGGGCGGGTCCACCACGGTGTCCAACCTCGGGATGTTCGGCACGCGCGAGTTCTCCGCGATCATCAACCCGCCGCAAGCGACGATCCTCGCGGTAGGCGCGGCGATCGACTCGCCGGTCGTGGTGGACGGTCGCCTCGAGGTCGCGAAGGTCATGCGCTGCACGCTCTCGGCGGACCACCGCGCGATCGACGGAGCGCTCGCCGCACGCTGGCTCGCCGCGTTCACCGAGGCGATCGAGAACCCGGTGGTGGCGCTGCTCTGATCTGACGGGGCGCCCCGACCGGCTCGACTAGGATCGAAGGATCACGACGTCGCCGTCACCTCACGGTGGCGGCGACGTCGTCGCGCGAGAGGCAGACGCCCGGACTGGGGTAGGATGTATCTTGACGTCAAGATAAATGGTCGGCGAGGTCGAAGGAGCGGATGATGAGCGTGGACAGCTTCGGGTCGAAGGGGACTCTGGAGGTCGGTGAGAAGTCCTACGAGATCTTCCGTCTGAATGCCGTACCAGGCACCGAGCGCCTCCCGTACAGCCTCAAGGTGCTCGCGGAGAACCTGCTGCGCACCGAGGACGGCGCCAACACGACCGCGGACCACGTCCGCGCGATCGCCGCGTGGGACCCGGACGCCCAGCCCGATACCGAGATCCAGTTCACGCCCGGTCGCGTGATCATGCAGGACTTCACGGGCGTGCCGTGCGTCGTGGACCTCGCGACCATGCGCGAGGCCGTCGCTGACCTCGGGGGCGACCCGAGCAAGATCAACCCGCTCGCGCCCGCCGAGCTCGTGATCGACCACTCCGTGCAGAT